>NZ_VWNA01000001.1:1770000-2027500 GCF_009600605.1 Segnochrobactrum spirostomi
CCACATCGTCTCCGGCACCCTCGCCGACAACATTCGCTTCGCCCGGCCGGAGGCCGACGCGGCGGCGATCCGGGCGGCGGCCGAGGCGGCGGAAGTCGCCGCCTTCGCCGATCGGCTACCGGACGGGCTTTCGACCGAGATCGGCCCGCGCGGCTACGGTCTTTCCGGTGGCGAGGCCCAGCGCGTCGCCCTCGCCCGGCTCTTTCTGCGCGGCGGCGATCTCGTCCTGCTCGACGAGCCGACCGCCCATCTCGACGCGGCGACGGAGCTCCGGCTCGCGGCAGCAATCCGCGCCTTCGCCCGCGGCCGCACCCTCATCGTCGCGACCCATGCCCGCCCGGTCGCCCGCCTTATGGACCGGATCGTGGAAATCGAAGACGGCCGGCTGGTGCCGGTCGCGGCGGCGCACGTGGAGGCGGCCCGATGAACGATCTTTTCCGCCTGTTGCCGGCGTTCCGCCGCCACGCCCGGGGCCTCGTCTTCGCCCTTCTCCTCTCGATCCTGACGCTCGCGGCGGGGATCGGGCTCCTCGGCGTCTCCGGCTGGTTCATCACCGCCGCCGCGCTCGCCGGTGCGAGCCTCACCTTCGACCTGTTCGCCCCCTCGGCCTTGGTGCGCGGGCTGTCGTTCCTGCGCATCGTCTCGCGCTATGCCGAGCGCGTCACCGGCCACGACGCCACGCTGCGGCTCCTCGCCGACCTGCGCACCCTCGTCTTCCGCCGCCTGATCCCGCTCGCACCCGGCCGGCTCGGACGGCTCGGCGGCGGCGACCTCGTCTCGCGGCTCACCGGCGACGTCGACGCGCTCGACACCGTCTTTCTTCTCGCTATTGCGCCGATCGCGACCGGGCTCGTCATGACGGCCCTGCTCGCCCTCGTGCTGTGGGCGATCCTGCCTGCGGCGGCGCTCGCGCTCCTCGCCGCCGCGGCGCTGGCCTTTCTCGTCGCGCCGTTCCTCTTGATCCGGGCTGGCCGCACCGCCGGCGAACGGCTTCAGGGGGCGAACGCCCGGCTGCGCGGTGCGGTGGTCGATGCGGTCGAAGGCCACGCCGACATCGTCGCCTTCGCCGCCGAGGCCGCGGCCGGCGCGCGCTTCTCCGCGGCCGCCGACGAGGCAGCGCGGGCACGGCGGGGCCAGGCGACCGTCGCCGCGACGGGACAGGCGATCGTCCAGGCCGCCGCCGGGCTCGCCATGGTCGCGGCGCTCGCCGGTGGCCTCGGTCCGCTCGCGGCGGGCACCATCGCACCGGCGACTTTGGTCGGCGTGCTCCTCGCCATCGTCGCGCTGTTCGAAATCGCCGGCCCGGTGATGCGTGGCGCCGCCCGGTTCGGCGCAGCGGCCGCCGCCGCCCGGCGGATCGGCGCACTCGCCGATCTCGAGCCGCTCGTCGTCGATTCCGCCGCCCCGGTCGCCCTGCCGGACGGCGCCGATCTCCGCTTCGAGGCGGTCCGCTTCGGCTACGATCCGGCGCGGCCGGTGCTCGACGGGCTGTCGCTCGCGGTCGCGCCCGGCGAGCGGGTCGCGATCGTGGGGCCGAGCGGGGCGGGCAAATCGACGATCCTCCACCTCCTGCTGCGGATCATGGATGTCGACGCCGGCCGCGTGACGGTCGCCGGAGCCGACGTGCGGGACGTCGCCCAGGCAGACCTGCACCGCCGCGTCGCCCTGCTCGACCAGCGGGCGCCGGTCTTCATCGGAACGCTTGGCGAAAATCTGCGGATCGGCGATCCGGCGGCGGACGACGCCCGCCTCTACGACGCACTCGACAAGGCACGGCTCGGCGACTTCGTCCGCAGCCTGCCGGACGGGCTCGCGTCCTGGGTCGGCGAGGCGGGACAGACGCTGTCGGCGGGACAGGCGCGGCGGCTCTGCCTCGCCCGGGCGCTGCTCTCGCCGGCCGCGATCATCGCCCTCGACGAGCCGACCGCCGGGCTCGACCCGGAGACCGAGGAAGCCTTCTTCCGCGATCTCGCCGCGGCGGCCGCAGGCCGGACCGTCGTGCTCGTCACCCATGCGGCGCTGCCGGAGGGAACGGTCGACCGCGTTCTCAACCTCGCCGACCGGCGGCTCGCCGGGGCTCTTGGCGCGGTCGGGCCGGCGTGATCGGGCGCATCTCGATCCCTACGGCCTCACGCGGTGAGACACGCGATCCAGAGAGCCATTAAGATGGACGATCAGCCATTGAAAGGGGCGTATATCGTATATACGATATAAGCGATGAGGATCGTCTGGGACGAACCTAAGCGATTGATCAACCTTGATAAGCATGGGTTGGATTTCGCCGACCTGGACGAGGATTTCTTCCTCGGCGCGATCATCGTCGAGGCCAAGCTTGGTCGCTACGCTGCGATCGGCTGGCTGAACGGTGTCATCACGGTCGTATTTGCCACGCTCGGAGTCGAAGCGATCTCCGTCATCAGCATGCGACCGGCGAGCACCAGCGAGCGGAGATTGCTGCGATGACGAAAAGAAAACTTCTGACCGAGTTTCAGCCTGGGCGCGGATACGGCGAAAACGATTGGAAGGCGGTCGAAAGCCCGGAGCTGACGGACGAGGAACTGGCGACCGCGCGACCATTCGCCGAGGCGTTCCCGGAAATAGCCGCGAAGATGCGTCAACGACGCGGGCCGGCTCGCAAGCCCAAGAAGCAGCACATCTCGATCCGTCTCGACACGTCTGTCATCGAAGCGTTCAAGAGCGAGGGACCGGGCTGGCAGGCCCGTATCAACGCCACGCTCGTCGACGAGGTCGCACGCAGAAGCGCCAAGGCGCGTAAGAAAGCAGACTGAGCAAGCTCGCGTGCCGGTTCTGCCCGCCTTGCGCCTCGCCCCACCTTACTTGTAGCGCGAGAGCAGCAGGCTCGTCTCCGAGCCGGCGATACCCTTGAGCGAGCGGATCTCGCGCAGCACCCGGTCGATGTGGCCGAGATCGGCCGCGGTGATCTCGACGACGAGATCCCAGCGGCCGTTGGTCGAGTGGAGGCGGGTGATCTCCGGCATCCGCGCCAAGGCGGCGACGATGCGGGAGGTCTGGTCACCCTCGATCGCGATCGAGGTGATGGCGCGCACGGCCTCGTCGGAGACCTCCTGCCCGAGGCGGACGGTGAAGCCGACGAGCACCTTCGCCGCCTGCAGCCGGGCGATGCGGTTCTGCACCGTGCCGCGCGAGACGCCGAGCACCGCGGCGAGCGACGCCGTCGGCATCCGGCCGTTCTCCTGCAACAGCGCGATCAGGCGGCGGTCCGTCTCGTCGAGTTCGTTCACCGGCGCGCTCCGGTCACGACGACGCTCTGCTTTGCCATATCGATACCCACCCCTACCATATCGCCAACGAGAGCTATCACTTTGCCCACTCTGCTGTCTATTCGCTGACCGCGCCCACGCCCTATTCTGGGTCGATCATCCTTGTCCCGACCTGAGAGGTCCCCATGCGCCCGGTCTCCGCCCCCAGCGATCTCGACGTGCGTGCGCTCGGGCCGGGCGATCCTAGCCTCGGCCCCTCGCCCTCGGCGACGTGCTGCGCATCGAGCACGAACTCGGCGCCCACAATTATCATCCCCTCGACGTCGTCATCACCCGCGGCGAAGGCGTCTGGCTGCACGACATCGATGGGCGCCGCTATCTCGATTGCCTGTCCGCCTATTCGGCGGTGAACCAGGGGCATTGCCACCCGAAGATCCTCGCCGCGATGATCACCCAGGCACAGCGCCTGACGCTGACCTCGCGCGCCTTCCGCAACGACCAGCTCGCGCTCTTCTATCAAGACATCGCTGCGCTCACCGGCTCCCACAAGGTGCTGCCGATGAATTCCGGCGCCGAGGCGGTCGAAACCGCCCTCAAGGCCTGCCGGAAATGGGGCTACGAGGTGAAGGGCATCCCCGAGGACAAGGCGGAGATCATCGTCTGCGCCGACAATTTCCACGGTCGCACCCTGTCGATCGTCTCCTTCTCGACCGATCCGGAGGCGCGCCGCAGCTTCGGCCCGTTCACCCCGGGCTTCCGCGTGGTTCCGTTCGGCGACATCGCCGCGCTCGAGGCGGCGATCACCCAGAACACCGTCGCCTTTTTGGTCGAGCCGATCCAGGGCGAGGCCGGCGTCATCATCCCGCCGGCCGGCTATTTCCCGGCGGTGCGCGATCTCTGCACCCGCCGCGGCGTCACCTTGATCCTCGACGAGATCCAGACCGGGCTCGGACGCACCGGCAAGCTCCTCGCCGAGGAGCACGAGGGCATCGAGGCGGACGTGACCCTCGTCGGCAAGGCCTTGTCGGGCGGTTTCTATCCGGTCTCGGCGGTGCTTTCGAACAGCGAGGTGCTCGGCGTCCTGAAGCCCGGCCAGCACGGCTCGACCTTCGGCGGCAACCCGCTCGCCTGCGCCGTCGCCCGTGCGGCCCTGAAGGTGCTCACCGAAGAGGGGTTGATCGAGAATGCGGCGACGCTCGGCGCCTATTTCCGCGACGGGCTCGAGCGCATCCGCACCAATGCGGTGAAGGAGGTGCGCGGCCGCGGCCTGATGCTCGCCGTCGAGCTCGTGCCGGAAGCGGGCGGCGCCCGCCGATATTGCGAGGCGCTCAGGGCGCGCGGCATCCTCGCCAAGGATACCCACGGCCACACCATCCGCCTGTCGCCCCCGCTCGTGATCCGCAAGGACGAGGTCGATTGGGCGCTCGCGGCGATCGCCGACGCCTTCGAGAGCCTTCGCGCCTGACGAGGAGAGATCCCATGATCGAATCCGTTTCCCCTGCGGCCTCGTCCGCGGAGGTCATCGCCGCGCGCGCCACGGCGCGCGAAGCCGCGCCGTGGCGTGGCGGCCGCGCCCGCGCGCCCGTGCGGCTGATCGGGGCGCCGGTCGAACTCGGCGCCAGCCTCTCCGGCTGCCAGATGGGCCCGGCGGCGCTGCGCACGGCCGGCCTCGTCGCGGCGCTCGCCGCCCTCGGCCACACGGTCGAGGATCTCGGCGACCTCGCGCCGCGCCGGGTCGCGCTCGACTCCGCGGCCCTGCCGGCGGGCGCCCGCAACGTCGTCGAGATCGCCGGCTGGGCGCGCAGCCTGAGCGATCAGGCCTTCGCCCGGCTCCAGGCCGGCGACATGCCAATCTTCGTCGGCGGCGATCACTCCCTTTCCATGGGCACGGTGAACGGAGCCGCCCGCCATGCGGCCGCTCAAGGGCGCGAGCTCTTCGTGCTCTGGCTCGATGCCCACGCCGACTACAACACGCCGGCGACCTCGCCCTCCGGCAATCTCCACGGCATGCCGGCGGCCCTGATCTGCGGCGAGCCTGGACTCGACGCGATCTTCGGCGACGAGCCGCGGATGCGGGTGCCGCCGCGCAATCTCTCGATCCTCGGCGTGCGCTCGATCGATCCGGGCGAGCGCGAGCTCCTCGCCGCGCGCGGCGTCGACGTGATCGACATGCGCCTAGTCGACGAGCGCGGTGTCGGACCGCTGATCGAATCCGTGCTCGCCCGCGTCGCGGCGTGCGACGGGCTCCTGCACGTATCCTTCGATGTCGATGTGCTCGATCCCGCTTTGGCGCCGGGGGTCGGGACCGCGGTGCCGGGCGGCCTCACCTATCGCGAGGCCCATCTCGCCATGGAGATGCTGCACGACAGCGGGCTCGTCTGCTCGGTCGACGTGGTCGAGCTCAACCCGTTCCTCGACGAGCGCGGCCGCAGTGCGCTGACGACGGTGGAACTCGTCGCCAGCCTGTTCGGCCGCCGCGTCTTCGACCGCCGCAGCGGACGGTAGGGAGAGGCTTTTCCGCAACCGCCCTCGCCCCTCACGCCCGAAGGTTTCGGCGGCGAACAGAATCCTATCCCTCGTCATTGCCGGCCTTGTGCCGGCAACCCAGGGGCGGCGAAGACGGCGCGCACGGCCCTTGGGTCCCGGGACAAGCCCAGGGATGACGATGGAGAGGGTTATTTTCGCGGCGCGTCGGCGGCGGCGAGCGCCAAGCCGGTCCGACCTCTTCCCGCCCCCGCCTCAGCGGGTGAAGGACGGGGCGTGGCCGGCGTCGACGTTGAGGATGTTGCCCGTCGACTTCGACGACAGATCGGCGGCGAAGAAATAGACGCCTTCCGCGATGTCTTCGGGGTAGACGCTGAGCTTCAGCATCGAACGCTGGCGATAGACCTCCTCGAGGCCGCCTTCGTCGACCTTGTAGGCCTCTGCACGCTGGGCGCGCCATTCGCCCGACCAGATCTTCGAGCCGCGCAGCACCGCGTCCGGGTTCACAACGTTGACGCGGATGCCGTGGGGCGCGCCTTCGAGCGCCAGGCAGCGGGCGAGCTGGATCTCGGACGCCTTCGCCGTGCAATAGGCCGAGGCGCCCGGCGAGGCGACGAGGCCGTTCTTCGAGGCGATGAAGACGATCGAGCCGCCGCGGTTCTGCGCCTTGAGGAGCTTGAACGCCTCCCGCGAGACCAGGAAATAGCCGGTCGAAAGGATGTCCATGTTGCGCTGCCAGAGCGCGAGCGTGGTGTCCTCGATCGCCGCCGACGAGGCGATGCCGGCATTCGAGACCAGGATGTCGAGGCCGCCGAAGGCCGCCGCCGCCTCGTGGAACAGCGCGACGACCGTCTCCTCCTTGGTCACGTCGACCGGGAACGCGGCGATCACGTCGCGGCCGAAGGCCTTGGCGAGCGCCGCATCCGCCACGGCGAGCGCGGTCTGGTCGATGTCGCAGATCACCACACAGGCGCCCTCGCCGGCGAGGCGGCGGGCGGTCGCCAGTCCGATGCCGCCGGCACCGCCGGTGACGAGGGCGACGCGGCCGGCGAGCGACTTCGGCTTCGGCATGCGCTGGAGCTTGGCCTCCTCGAGCAGCCAATATTCGATGTCGAAGGCTTCCTGCTCCGGCAGGCCGCGATAGGTCGAGACCGTGTCGGCGCCGCGCATCACGTTGATGGCGTTGACGTAGAACTCGCCCGCGATGCGCGCCGTCGCCTTGTCGCCGGCGAAGGTGATCATGCCGATGCCGGGGATCAGGTAGACGACCGCGTTCGGGTCGCGCATCGCCGGGGAGTTCGGCCGCTTGCAGCGCTCATAATAGGCGGCATAGCCGGCGCGGTAGGCCTCGATCGCCGGGGCGAGACGGGGCAGCAGGTCGGCGACGGTCTCGGTCGCGGGGTCGAACGGCAGCACCAGCGGCGCGATCTTGGTGCGCAGGAAGTGGTCCGGGCAGGAGGTGCCGAGCGGCGCCAGCTTGTCGAGATCGTTCGAGCCGACGAAATCGAGCACCGCCGGCTGGTCGTCGAAATGGCCGAGCTTGCGGGTGCCCTCGGAGATGAGGCCGCGGATCACCGGCATCACGGCGCTCGCCACCGCGCGGCGCGTCGCGGCATCGGCGGCCGGAACCTTGACGCCGCCGAACACCGGCTTGCCGCCGCTCTTGTCGGCGAGCCAGGCGATCGCCTTGTTGATGGAGCCGACGGTGCGCTTGTAGCACTCCTCCTCGCTGTCGCCCCAGGTGAAGAGGCCGTGCGCCTCGAGCACGACGCCCTTCGCGGTCGGGTTCTCCTCGGCGAACTTCTTCAGCCACATGCCGAGTTCGAAGCCGGGACGGCGCCAGGGCAGCCAGCCGATCTCGCCACCCCACACCTCTTCGGTGATCTTGCGGCTGTCGGCCGAGGCGGCGATGGCGATGACGGCGTCAGGGTGGACGTGATCGACATAGCGCGCCGGCAGGAAGCCGTGCAGCGGGGTGTCGATCGAGGTCGCGCGGGGGTTCAGGTTGAAGGTGGTGTGGGGATAGAGGTCGACCATCGCGTCCTCCATCTCCTCGCCGGTGTAGCGCTTGGCGAGCGCGTGCAGCTTGTCGAGATAGAGGGTCGCGAAGCCGTCGAGCTTCATCGAGCCGATGTCGCCGCCGGAGCCCTTGACCCACAGCACGTCGACCAGCTCACCGGTGAGCGGATCGGCCATGCGGATCTTCGACGACGTGTTGCCGCCGCCATAATTGGTGATGCGCTTGTCGGAACCGAGCAGGTTGGAGCGGTAGAGCAGGCGCTCCGGCTCGGAGAGCGTGGCGGCATGGGCCGCATCCCACAGATCGGCGAGCAGCGGAGACTGATTGCTGGTGGGTGTGTCGAGCATGGGCCGTCCTCCCGGTTCCGACGGTGCGTCAGCCGGCCGGACGGCGCCCGCGGCGGTTCGTTCCGCACGGGAGGCGCCCCGGCGGGCCGCCCGCCTGGTTCGCTTGAATCGACCCGGTGATAAGCCGAGCGTGCGCGCTTTTCAATCATCTTCCGTCATCGACATTCATATTGTGCGGCGCAGCAATCAAATACGGTCACGTTCCGCGCAAATACCGTTGACAAGCGGTAGGAAAATGACGTGATCTGACTGAAACAAGATAAGGCCCGCCCGCTGAGGCGGCGCCGGGTGGAAATCCGAGGGCCATGCTCGAGCGCGAACGCCATCGCCTGATCCTGAAGCTCGTCGAGGAGCGCTCCGTCGTGAGCGTCGGCGATCTCGTCGATCTGCTCGACGCCTCCGAGGCGACCATCCGCCGGGACATCATCGCGCTCGCCGACCGCGGCGAGCTGAAACGCGTGCGCGGCGGCGCCGAGGCCTTGCGGCCGCGCCACACCCCGCACCTCGTCGGCGTCCCCTTCGTCGTCAATCTCGAGACCGCGATCGCGGAGAAGCGCGCCATCGCCCGCGCCGCCGCCCGTCTGGTCGAGCCCGACGACAGCGTCATCATCAACGGCGGCACGACGACTCTGCGGCTCGTCGAGTTCCTCGCCGGCCTCGACCTCGACATCCTGACCAATTCGTTCCCGATCGCCGCCGATCTCTTGGTCAAGGCGCGGTCGCGGATCACCCTGCCGGGCGGCACCGTCTATCCCGAGCAGAACATCATCCTGAGCCCGTTCGAGGAGGCCGACGCGATCGACCACTTCGCCGGCCGCATCATGTTCACCGGCTGCTACGGCGTCGGGCGGCTCGGCTGGATGGAGACCGATCCCCTGGTGATCCAATCGGAGCGCCGCCTTTTGAAGCGCGCCGAGCGCCTCGTCGTCATGGCCGACGCGCGCAAGCTGCGCGCCCGCTCGGCGATGGTCGTGACGCCGCTCGAGCGGGTGGACGTGCTCGTCACCGATTCCTCGGCGAGGGAGGAGGACCTCGCGATCGTGCGCGAAGCCGGCATCGAGGTCGTCATTGCGGAGGTGCTGCCCGAGGATCGGGCGCTCGAGACGGCCGCATGAGGAAGACCGGCGGCGACGGGCTCAGCCTGCGCCGCCCGGACGAACCCCGCCCGTTCCCCGCGGGAGAGCATTCTAGAGCAACGAACGGCCGCCTCGGCGGCCTTGGCGAGAGCAACGAAACGGCCGCTTCGGCGGCTTCTGGGAGGATATCGACCATGATGCGCAAGCTCGTTCTGACCGTCGCCGCCGTGGCCTTGATGGCCGGCTCGGCCCTCGCCGACGACATCCGCGTCGGCCTCGTGCCGAAGTCCCTCGGCAACGGCTTCTTCGATGCCGCCGACAAGGGCGCCAAGGAAGCCGCCCAGCAGATCGGCGGCGTCGAGGTCATCTATACCGGCCCGACCTCGACCACCGCCGAAGGCCAGATCGAGACGATCAACGCCCTGATCGCCCAGAAGGTCGACGCCATCGCGATCTCCGCCAACGATCCGGACGCGCTTGTTCCGGCGCTGAAGAAGGCGATGCAGCGCGGCATCAAGGTGATCTCGTGGGATTCCGGCGTCGCCAAGGCCGGCCGCATCGTCCACCTCAACCCGTCGTCGAACCAACTGATCGGCGAGATGTGCGTGCAGCTCGCCGCCGACGTGGTCGGCAAGGATCCGGCCGAGGTCGCCATCCTGTCGGCGACGCCGACCTCCACGAACCAGAACATCTGGATCGAGGAGATGAAGAAGGTCTTCCCGAAGTTCCCGAACCTGAAGCTCGTCGCGACCGTCTACGGCGACGACCTCGCGGACAAGTCCTACCGCGAGACCCAGGCGCTGCTGAAGCAGTACCCGAACCTCAAGGTCATCATCGCCCCGACCTCGGTCGGCATCGTCGCCGCCGCCAAGGCGGTCGAGGACGCGGGCCTGACCGGCAAGGTGTTCGTGACCGGCCTCGGCCTGCCGTCCGAGCTCGCCGGCCACGTCATGAAGGGCACCGTGAAGAGCTTCGCGATCTGGAACCCGATCGACCTCGGCTATTCGGCGACTTACCTCGCCGTCGATCTCGTCAAGGGCGAGAAGGGCGGACCGGACACCACCCTCTCGATCGGCCGCCTCGGCACCGTGACCTTCGACGCGAACGGCGACGGCGCCATGGGCAAGCCGTTCGTCTACGACAAGTCGAACGTCGAGAAGTTCGCGAAGATCTTCTGACCGCGGATTGTTCTGATCCGAGGTCGTTCGATCTCCTCCACCACGACGAAGTCCCCTCTCCCCACCGGGGAGAGGGCTAGGGTGAGGGGCCTTCCTCCCTCATCCGCCCCGCGGGCCACCTTCTCCTCCCACCGGGGAGAAGGGAGGCCCGATCGGCGTCTGCGATTTCGCGTCCACATCGAAGCAAAGCGGTCATGACCGAGCCCCTCATCCAGCTCTCCGGCGTCACCAAGGCCTTCGCGGGCGTGCGCGCGCTCGTCGACGGGGCGCTCGATCTCTATGGCGGCGAAGTCACCGCGCTGATCGGCGAAAACGGCGCCGGCAAATCGACGCTCGTGAAGGTGCTGACCGGCATCCACGCCCCCGACACCGGCTCGATCCTGATCGCCGGCAAGCCGGTCAGCGTCACCTCGGCCGCCGACGCCGAACGTCTCGGCATCACCGCCATCCACCAGGAGGCGGTCGTGTTCGACGATCTCTCCATCGCCGAGAACATTTTCGTCTCGAACCGCCCGCGCGGCCGGTTCGGCACCGTCGACTGGGCGAAGATGCGCAGCGAGGCGCGCCGCCTGCTCCACGAGCTCGAGGCCGATCTCGATCCCGACCTGCCGCTCAAGTCGCTCTCGATCGCCCAGAAGCACCTCGTCCAGATCGCCCGTGCGCTCTCTCACGACGCGCGCCTCGTCATCATGGACGAACCGACCGCCGCGCTCTCCCACCGCGAGGCGGAGGACCTGTTCCGCATCGTCGAGCGCCTGAAGGGCGAGGGCCGCGCCATCCTCTTCATCAGCCACAAGTTCGAAGAGGTGATGCGGATCGCCGACCGCTACGCGGTGTTCCGCGACGGCGCGGCGGTCGGCGCCGGACGCATCGCCGACACCAACACCGAGGAACTGATCCGCCTCATGGTCGGCCGCTCCGTCGACCAGATCTTCCCGAAGATCGAGGTGACGCCGGGCGCCGAGGCGCTGCGCGTCGAAGGCTTCTCGCATCCGACCGAATTCGACGACGTCTCCTTCTCGGTGCGCCGCGGCGAGATCCTCGGCGTCTACGGCCTCGTCGGCGCCGGCCGCTCCGAGGTCATGAAGGCGGTGTTCGGCATCACCAAGCCCTCCGCGGGACGCCTCGTCGTCGAGGGCCAGCCGGTGCGCATCGAGCGGCCCGCCGACGCCATCGCCGCCGGCATCGTCTACGTGCCGGAGGACCGCCAGCACCAGGGCGCCGTCCTCAAGCAATCGATCCTCGACAACATCTCCCTGCCGAGCCTCGACCGCTTCTCCGTCGCGGGCTTCTTCAACCGGACCCGCGAGCGCGCCGTCGCGGATGCGCTGGCGAAGCGCCTCCAGGTGCGCATGTCCGGGCTCGATCAGCTCGTCGAAAACCTTTCGGGCGGCAATCAGCAGAAGGTGGTGATCGCCAAATGGCTCGCCACCGAGCCGCGCATCCTGATCCTCGACGAGCCGACCAAGGGCATCGACGTGGGCTCGAAGGCGGCCGTGCACCGCTTCATGGCCGAGCTCGTCGCCCAGGGGCTCGCCGTCATCATGGTCTCGTCCGAACTTCCCGAAGTCCTCGGCATGGCCGACCGCGTGCTCGTCATGGCGCGCGGCCGGGTCCGCCGCACTTTCACGCGCGCCGAAGCGACCCCGGAAGCGGTCGTGCGCGCCGCCACCGACGCCTGAGGAGAACCCGATGGCCGCCGCTCCCGCCGCCACTACCACGCGACGCTCCGCGCTCCACCGCTGGATCGCGAGCCGCGACGCCGCGCTCGCCGCCCTAAACGTGGTGCTCGCGGTCGCAGTCGCCCTGCGCTTCCCCGATTTCGTCGCGCCGTCGAATCTCGCCGACATCCTCGACGACACCGCGATCCTGTTCCTGCTCGCGCTCGCCCAGATGTGCGTGATCCTGACCGGCGCCATCGACCTCTCGGTGGCGGCGAACCTCGCCTTGACCGGCGTCACGGTCGCCCTCGTCAACGCCGCCCATCCGGGCCTCGGCGTCGCGCCGATCATCGTGCTCGCCCTCGTCATGGGCGCAGCGCTCGGCGCCTTCAACGCGGTGCTCGTCTGGAAGCTGCGCCTGCCGTCGATCGTCGTCACGCTCGGCACGCTCGCGGTCTATCGCGGCTGCATCTTCCTCATCACCGGCGGCGCCTGGGTCAATTCGAACCAGATGTCGGACGCCTTCCTCGGCTTCATCCGCGTCCCCTTCCTCGGCCTGACGCTGCTCACCTGGATCGCGCTCGCCGGCATCGCGGCGGCCACTTGGTTCCTCAATTTCACCGTCGCCGGGCGCAATCTCTACGTCGCCGGCGGCAACCGTTCGGCCGCCTTCTATGCCGGCATCGATCCGTGGCGGATGCAGGCGCTCGCCTTCGTCATCTCCGGCGCGGTCGCGGGCCTGTGCGGCTATTTCTGGGTGTCGCGCTTCGCCGTCGCCTATGTCGAGGTCGCCCAGGGCTTCGAACTCCAGGCCATCGCCGCCTGCGTGATCGGTGGCGTCTCGATCGCCGGCGGGCTCGGCACCGTCGCCGGCGTCGTGCTCGGCGCCCTGTTCCTCGGCCTCGTCAAGAACGCCCTGCCGCTCATCGGCATCTCGCCGTTCTGGCAGATGGCGATCGCCGGTGCGGTCATCACCGTCGCCGTCATCGTCAACGCCCGCGGCGACGGCCGCGCGGCCGGGCGCCGCATCCTGGAGGAGAAGGCCGCATGAACGCCCTTCCCGAAACGACCCGGCCCGACGAGGCCGCCGGCCGCGCCGCCGTGGAGCGCTACACCGCGCCGCCCTCGCGCCTCGCCCGCATCGTGCGGAGCTGGGAATTCCTGCTCGTGGTGCTGTTCGCCGCCGGCTTCGTCGCGTGTAGCCTCGCCTCGCCCTATTTCCTCGACATCTGGAACCTGTCGGACGCCACCTTCAACTTCACCGAGAAGGCGATCGTGGCGCTGCCGATGGCGCTCCTCATCATCGGCCGCGAGATCGACATCTCGGTCGCCGGCATCATCGCGCTCGCCTCGGTGATGATGGGCCTCGCGGCACAGGCCGGCGCGGCTTGGTGGATCGTCGCCCTCGTCGGGCTCGGTACCGGCCTCGCCTGCGGCATGGTCAACGGCGCCCTCGTCACGCTCTTCCGCGTGCCGGCGATCGTCGCCACCATCGGCACCATGAGCCTCTATCGCGGCGTCGGCTACGCCATCCTCGGCGATCAGGTCATCAAGTCCTATCCCGAGGGCTTCGAGGTGTTCGGCCAGGGCTATGCCTGGGGGCCGCTCTCGATCGAGTTCGCGATTTTCCTCGGCCTCGCCGCCCTCTTCGCCGTCGTGCTCCACCGCACGGTGGTCGGGCGCCGCCTGTTCGCGATCGGCAACAGCCCGACGGTCGCCCTGTTCTCGGGCATCGCCGTCGAGCGCTACCGCTTCATGCTGTTCGCCGTCGTCGGCCTCGCCTCGGGCCTCGCCTCGGTGTGCCTCACCTCGCGGCTCGGCTCGACGCGGCCCTCGATCGCGGTCGGCTGGGAGCTCGAGATCATCACCATGGTCGTGCTCGGCGGCGTCTCGATCCTCGGCGGCGTCGGCTCGATCCTCGGCGTCGTGCTCGCCGCGCTCCTGATGGGGCTCGTCACCTTCGGGCTCGGCCTCCTCAACGTGCCGGGCATCGTGATGCAGATCGTCGTCGGCGGTCTCCTCATCGCCGTCATCTCGGTCCCGGTGGTGCTCACCCGCGCCGGGATCATCCGCCCGTCGCGACGCTAGAGAGCCGCCCATGACCGAGACCCAGGACCTCGAGCAGATCGCCTTCAAGATGAAGCTCTTCCCGGGCTTCGAGGCGGAATACCGCAAGCGCCACGACGAGATCTGGCCGGAGCTCGTCGCCCTCCTGAAGGAGGCCGGCATCTCGGATTATTCGATCTTCCTCGATCCCGAGACGCTGATCCTGTTCGCGGTGCTGCGGCGCCCGGCCGTCCACGGCATGGACCGCCTGCCCGAGACCGAGGTGATGCGCCGCTGGTGGGCGATGATGGGCGACATCATGGCGTCGAACCCGGACGGCTCGCCGGTGACGGCGCCGCTCGTCCCGATGTTCCATCTTCCCTGAGGTTACCGCCGTGCTGACCCCCGAGCGCCCCCTCGTCGCGGTTCTCGACATCGGCAAGACGAACGCCAAGGTCGTCGTCGCCGATCCGGAGACGGGCCGCGAGCTGTCGTCCGCGGTGCGGCCGAATGCGCCGCTCCCCGATGCGCCCTACCGGGCGATCGATGCGGACGCGATCGAGGCGTTCGTGCTCGCGGCGCTCGCCGCGGCGCCGGACAGGGCACGGATCGGGGCGATCGTGCCGGTCGCCCACGGGGCCTGCGCGGCGCTGGCCGACGAGACCCACCTCGTCCTCCCGGTGATGGATTACGAGGAGCCGGCGCTCGAGACGGTCGCCGACGCCTACCGGGCCGAACGCGATCCGTTCGCGCTCACCGGCTCGCCGTTCGTGCCGCTCGGCCTCAATCTCGGCCGCCAGCTCTATTTCCTGGAGACGCGCTTTCCGCAAGCGTTCCAGACCGCGACGCGGCTCTTGTTCTGGCCGCAATATTGGTCGTGGCGGCTCACCGGCGTCGCCACCACCGAGGTGACCTCGGCCGGCTGCCACACCGATCTCTGGTCGCCGGCCGCCGCCGGCTTCTCGCCGCTCGCCGAGCGCCGCGGCTGGGCGCGGCTGGCCCCGCCCCTCGTCGGGGCCGGCGACGTCGTCGGCAAGATTTCCCCGGCGGTCGCGGCCGCGACGGGCCTGTCGCCGTCCGTCTCGGTGCTGTCGGGCATCCACGATTCGAACGCCTCGTTCCTGCGCCACCGGCTGGCGCGGCCGGCCGGCGATCCGTTCGTCGTCGTCTCGAGCGGCACCTGGATCATCCTGCTCGCCTCGGGCATCCCGTCGCACGGTCTCGACGAAGCCCACGATTGCCTCGTCAACGTCGACGCCCTCGGCGAGCCGACCCCGACCGCCCGCTTCATGGGCGGGCGCGAATATGCGGCGATCGCCGGCGACGGCGCACCGAACCCGACGGCGGACGATCTCGACGCCGTCTTCGCCGCGGGTGCCATGGCGCTGCCCGCCTTCGTCGCGACGGGCGGACCCTTCACCGGCCGGACCGGCGAGATCCGTGACGCCGAAGGGCTTTCCGCCAGCGGTCGCGCCGCCCTCGCGAGCCTCTATTGCGCCCTCGTCACCGACGTCTCGCTCGACCTCCTCGGCGCCCGCGGCCCGGTCGTCATCGAGGGGCCGTTCGCCGAGAACCCGCTTTATCCCGGCCTCCTCGCCGCCTTGCGCGAGGACCCGGTGATGGTGTCCGGCGACCGGGCCGGCACCATCGGCGGCGCGCTGGCCCTCGCCGCCCCGGGCCGCACGCCGGCGCCGCAGCTCACGCCGGCCGTCCCGATCGCGCCGGCGCGGCTCGCCGATTATCGCCGCCGCTGGCGGGCGGCAGTGGCCTGACTCCCGCAGCGCGCGCACCGCATTGCATCCCATCATAAGGGTGCCATGATCGGTCCCATAGGGTCGGACGGCCGGAGCCGTTTGCAACTCCGGCGTCGCGTTCCGCTTGCAACCCCGCTAAAATGCGCACGGGGAAGGCGGCGCGCTCCCGCGTCGTGTCGTTTGGGGTGTCCTATGGCTCGTCTTGATCGGCCGCGCGCCATCGCGCGGCTTGCAACGCTCTTCGTCCTTCTTTCTGTGCCGGCGCTTGGCGCTTCAGCGGCCGAAACACCGACCTCGCCCGCGGCGACGGCGGCCGATCTGACGGCGCGCTGGCCGCAGACCGTCACGGTGTCGGGCGAGCAGATTCAGATCTTCCAGCCGCAGATCGACGAATGGGACGGCACCGATATGCGCGGCCGCTTCTCGCTCGCGTTCGGCAAGCCGAAAGCGCCGCCGGCTTATGCCCAGGCGGTCTTCTCCGCGAAGAGCACGGTCGACAAGGATTCCGGCCTCGTCACCATCGACAACATCGTGTTCGAAAAGGTGGACGCGCCGACGGCGCCGGCCGAGGCGTCGCGTCTGCTCGCCATCCTGCAATCGCGCACGCCGCCCGACGGCATCACCGTCTCTCTGAAGACGCTCCAGGCCGACTACGCGACGACCCAGGTGGTCGACGCGAGCAAGATCGTCGCGGTCAAGAACGACCCGCCGCGCATCGTCTTCACGTCGGTTCCGACGGTCCTCGTGCCGATCGACGGCAAGCCGGTGATGAAGCCGGTCGGCGGCACCGACGACGTCCACCGCGTGCTGAATTCCCGGGTGCTGATCCTTGAGGACCCGTCCGGGACCTACCATGTCCGCGCCGCCGGTCACTGGTACAGCGGCGCGTCGCTGACCGGTCCGCTCAATGTCGAGGACGACCTGCCGCGCAATCTCCAGCTCGCCGCCAAGTTCGCCCAGGCGCGGATGCATCCCGATCCGCTGCTGCCCGCCGACGGCAAGCCGGTCGAGCCGGCGCCGACGCTCTACGTTTCGACCGAGCCCACCGAACTCGTCGTCACCCAGGGCCCGCCGCGCTGGGAGAAGATCGCAGGCGTCGACCTCCAGCGTCTCGCCAATGCGGACCACATCGTGCTCAGCGCGACAGGCGAGCCGGGCAAGATCTACGTTCTGATGTCCGGCCGCTGGTTCTCTGCACCCGGGGTCGAGGGGCCGTGGACCTTCGTGCCCGGCAAGTCGCTGCCGGCCGAGTTCGCCAAGATCCCCGACCGCGGGCCGGCGGCCATCGCGCTCACCGCGGTGCCCGGCACCCCGCAGGCGAAGGCCGCGGCGATCGCGGCGACCATCCCGCGTACCGCGCGGGTGTCGCGCGACGCCCATATCGACGTGACCTATGACGGCAACGGCGGCAAGCCGATCCTGATGCCGATCGAGGGAACGCCGCTCCTCTATGCGACCAACGCGTCGATCCCGGTCATCGAGCTCGACGCGGAACGCTTCTACGCGCTGAGCCGCGGCGTCTGGTTCGTCGCCTCGACGCCGTTCGGCGACTGGCGTGTCGCAACGGTGGTGCCGAGCGTCATCTACACCATCCCGCCGAGCTCGCCGCTCCACTACGTCACCTATGTGCGGGTCTATTCCTCGGACCATTCGACGGTGCTGACCGGCTACCTGCCGGGCTACATGGGCGCCTATCTCGGCACGGACGGAACCGTCGTCTACGGCACCGGCTATTCCTACGACCCTTATGTCGGCGGCGATTGGTACGGCCACCCCGTCACCTACGGCTACAACGAATCGCTCGCCTACGAGGGCCCGACCGGGCTCGCCTTCGGCGTCACCCCGACGGCGTGGGGCAGTCCCTACCCCTATTGGGGACCCTATTGGGGCTGGGGTCCGGGCTGGGCCGGCGTCGGCGTCGACGAGGTCAACGTCTACAATGCGTGGCCGCCCGCGATCGTCGCGCCGCCGCCGGTGACGCCGGCGCCGATTCCGACGACGGTCGCCCCGGCACCGACGCCCACCCCAGCGCCCGCGCCTGCCGCAACACCGGCCCCTGCCCCGGCGACGTCGAGCTGGGCGAACCACGATCTCGATCTGCCGCACCAAGGCAGCTACGGCTCGCAGCCGGCCAACGGCCTTCCCGGTGTCTACGACGGCAATTATCACGACGGTTTCGCGCGCGATGGCTTCGGCGAGCCCAACCAAGGCTGGGGCGGCGCATCGCGCGGGTTCGACAGCGAGCGTGGGGTCGCGACCGGATATCGCGGCGGGTTCGGCCCGCGTGCGGATTTCATCCGCACGCGCTGAGCGACGCCGCGGCCAAACGCACGAGCACCGGCGGAAGTTCCGCCGGTGCGAAACGGCGCGTTGACCGGACCCCGCGGTTTTCCTATCTGTCTGCCATGGCGATACGCGACATCATTATTCTGCCGGACGCCCGTCTCCGGCAGCCCAGCGAGACCGTGACGAGCGTCGGCGACGACGTGCGCGCGCTCATCGACGACATGTTCGACACGATGTACGACGCACCCGGTATCGGGCTCGCGGCGATCCAGATCGCCGTGCCCCGCCGGGTCATCGTGACCGATGTTGCGAAGGAGGGGGCGCCGCCCGCGCCCCTCGCCCTCATCAATCCCGAGGTGGTTTGGGCGTCCGACGAGCACTCGATCTACAGCGAAGGCTGTCTCTCGATCCCCGAATATTACGAGGAGGTCGAGCGGCCGGCGAGCGTGCGGGTCCGCTTCCTCGACCGCGACGGTGTGGAATGCGAGCTTCCGGCCGAAGGGCTCCTCGCGACCTGCCTGCAGCACGAGATCGACCACCTCAACGGCGTCCTGTTCATCGACCACCTGTCGAAGCTGAAGCGCGACCGCGTGGTGAAGAAGTTCCAGAAGCAGGCGAAGCTCGCCGCCCGCGAAAGCGTCGACTGATCCTCGAGGCGAGACCGCGTGGCGGTCTCCCGTTCCCCATCGGCGGCGGGCGGACCGGTGCCGCCGCACGGCCGGGCCGCTCTCAAGGGCGTTCCCGCGGAGCCCTTTCATGACCCTGCGCGTCGTCTTCATGGGCACGCCCGATTTCGCGGTGCCGACCCTCGTCGAGATCCTCGGCCAGGGCCACGAGGTCGCCGCGGTCTATACCCGCGCGCCGAAGCCGGCCGGGCGTGGCATGGCCGAGCGCCGCTCGCCGGTCCACGATCTGGCCGCACGCTTCGGCATTCCCGTCTTCACCCCGCGCACCCTGCGCGATCCGGACGAGCAGGCGATCTTCGCCGGCCACGGCGCGGACGTCGCCGTGGTGGTCGCCTACGGCCTGATCCTGCCCATTCCGGTGCTGGAGGCGCCGGAGCACGGCTGCCTCAATCTCCATGCCTCGCTGCTGCCGCGCTGGCGCGGCGCCGCGCCGATCAACCGGGCGATCATGGCCGGCGACGCCGAGACCGGCGTGATGGTGATGCGGATGGAGGAAGGCCTCGATACCGGCCCCGTCGCGCTCGCCGAACGCACGCCGATCGGCCCCGACGAAACCGCCGGCCAACTCCACGACCGCCTCGCCCGCCTCGGTGCCGACCTCATGGTGCGCGCCCTCGCGGCGCTCGAACGCGGCAGCCTCGGCAGCGAGCCCCAGGCGGCCGAGGGCGTCACCTACGCCGCCAAGCTCGACAAGGCCGAGGCGCGGATCGACTGGACGCGGGCCGCCGGCGCCGTTCACGACCACATCCGCGGGCTCTCCCCCTTCCCCGGCGCTTTCACCGAGATCGAGATCGGCGGCAAGCCGGAGCGGCTGAAGGTGCTCCGCAGCGTGCGGGCGGACGGAACCGGCGTGCCCGGCACCGTGCTCGACGACGCCCTGACAATTGCCTGCGGCGACGGCGCCGTGCGCCTCGTCGAGGTGCAGCGGGCCGGCAAGGCGCCGATGGCGGCGGACGTCTTTCTGCGCGGCACCCCGATCGCCGCCGGCACCCGGCTCACCTGACGGCCGGACGCGATGCCCCGCTACAAGCTCACGATCGAATATGACGGCGGCCTCTTCGTCGGTTGGCAGCGCCAGGGCCTCGGCACGTCGATCCAGAGCGAGCTCGAGCGGGCGGTCGAGGCCTTCTGCGGTGAGGCGGTGCGCGTCAACGGCGCCGGCCGCACCGATGCCGGCGTCCACGCCGAGGGCCAAGTCGCCCACATCGATCTGACGCGGACCTGGCCGACCGACACCGTGCGCGATGCGATCAACGCGCACCTACGCCCGTCGCCGATCGCGGTCCTTTCGGCGGAGATCGTGGCCGACGATTTCGACGCCCGCTTTTCGGCGGTCGAGCGGCATTATCGCTACCGCATCCTCAATCGCCGGGCGCCGGCGACGCTGGAGCGCGGCCGCATCTGGCAGGTGCCGCGCCCGCTCGACGCGGACGCGATGGCGGAGGCGGCGAAGGTTCTCCTCGGCCGCCACGATTTCACGACCTTCCGCTCGACCGAGTGCCAGGCGAAGAGCCCGGTCCGCACGTTGGACCGGCTCACCGTGACCCGCGACGGCGCGGTCGTGACGATCGAGGTCTCGGCGCGGTCGTTCCTGCACAATCAGGTGCGCTCGATGACCGGCTCGCTGGCCCTCGTCGGCGACGGACGCTGGACCGCCGCCGACCTCGCGAGCGCCTTGGAGGCGCGCGACCGCAAGGCCTGCGGCCCCGTCGCCCCCCCGGACGGCCTCGCCCTCATGCGGGTCGATTATTGAAGCCCGCAGATCACTGAGTTTCGATCCCGGGCGGCAGTTCGGGGTCAACCGCATTATTTGCCCATGGCAGGCCGGTCGGCCGCCGAAAGCCAACGATGTCGTGCCGTCGGTCGATCCGCCGAACGCGGACCTTGGCACCTGTCGCCCGCGCGATGGCGACCGAGATCGTTTCCGAGCCGCCCCCGCCCGCCTCGATCATAAGCGTCGGGTTCAAACAGATGGCGATGTGCCCGACACGGCGCTGCGTGCCGTAGAAGACGATGGTTCCACAATGGACGTCGGCCCGACTTAACACAGGCGTCCCATTGCGCCGATCGCTGAAGTGTCGGTAGAGGCCATCCGCGCTCTGGTCCCCCGAGGGATCGAGCCCCAAGGATGCGAGGGCCATTTGCGCGAAGCCGGAGCAGTCGAACGCTGAAGGTCCATCCGCGCCCCAGATATAGGGCAGCCCGAGAAACGGCTTGAGATGATCGTAGAAATCTTGCGGCGTCGCCATAGCAATTCCCCCCTTCGATGACGGTCGGAGAGGCGCGAGCAACAACGCAAGGATTTCAGTTCGCACCCCAGCAGTCGCAGAATTGTAAATAACACAATTTATACGAGTGTCACAGCATAAATTGCAGCTCAACGAGGAGCGGACGCCCGCCTCCCGGTGCGCTGGCGCTACGCCGCTCGTCCGGCTCAAGGCCGTCGCGAGCGATCGGTGCGCATCATCGGCGAAGCGAGAGAGGCCTCACGGCCCGATCAGCCGATCGATCAGGGTCGAGACGCCGATGCTGACGAGGAAATCGAGAACCACGAGGCCGATCGAGAAGGCGACCGGGGTGCCGAGCGCGAGCCGCGCCACCCGATAATTGTAGGCGAGCACGCCGACGAGCGCGACGAGGCTCGCGAGCAGCCATCCGTCGGTGCCGACGAGGCCGAACGAGAGCAGGATCTCCGGGATCACGTAGATCGCGGCGGAGACGACGCTCGCCCAGTTGCGCACGATGATGAAGGCGGCATAGCGCCCGCCGATGCCGAGCGGCTTCGCCGCGAGACCGAGCAGGATCGGGAACGTCACCCAATCGACGATCAGCGCGACGGCGCGGGTGAAGACGAACGGGCCCCACGGGAAGACGCCGTTCGGCATCTCCGCGAGCATAATCGAAAGCTGCGCCTCGCCGATCGTCGAGACGGCGAAGGCGGGGATCAGCAGCACGATCGCGGCGAACGAGCCCCAGAAGCCCTCGACCGAGAAATCGAAGGCGGCGAGCGCGTTCGGCCGCCCGAACAGGATGTCGAGGGCGCCCTGAAGCGCACGGCGGGCTTCCGAATAGGCACGCACCAATCCCATCGCCTCAGGCCCGGAAGAAATGATCGAGGAAACGGCGATAGAGCCGGGCAAGCGCGCCGAGTTCGGCGAGCGGCACCCGCTCGTCGATCTGGTGCATCGTCGTGCCGACGAGGCCGAATTCGACCACCGGGCAATAATCCTTGATGAAACGGGCGTCCGACGTGCCGCCGCCGGTGCCGAGCTCGGGCGTCACGCCGGTGATTTCGCCGACCGCCGCCGTCAAGGCCTCGACGAGGCGGCCGTCCGGCGCGGTCAGGAAGACGCCGCCGGAGACCCGCTCGAAGGCGAGCGCCGGCACCGGCAAACCGGCCGCCGCGGCGGCAGTCGCAAGCCGGCGGGCGAGTTCGGCCGCGAGCGTCTCCGGCGTCCACAGGTCGTTGTAGCGGATGTTGAAGCGCGCCTGCGCCTCCGCCGGGATGACGTTCCACGACGGGTTGCCGACATCGACCGAAACGAGTTCGAGGTTCGAGGGCGCGAAATGCGGCGTGCCGGCGTCGAGAGGCGGGTCGAGCAGCGCCGGCAGCAGGCGGACCAGCGCCGGGATCGGGTTGTCCGCCCGCTCGGGATAGGCGACGTGCCCCTGCACGCCGCGCACGGTCACCGTGCCGGACAGCGAGCCGCGGCGGCCGATCTTGATGGTGTCGCCCAGCGTCGCCGCGTTGGTCGGCTCACCGACGAGCGCCGCATCGAAGCGCTCGCCCCGCGCCCGGCACCAATCGAGGAGCTTCACCGTGCCGTTGATCGAGGGCCCCTCCTCGTCGCCGGTGAGGAGGAACGAGATCGTGCCGGGCAGAACGCCCCCGTGCACGCCGCCGTGGGCCTCGGCATAATCGAGCGCGGCGGCGATGAAAGCGGCGACCGCCCCCTTCATGTCGACGGCGCCGCGGCCGATCAGATCGTCGCCGGCGATCTCGGCCGCGAACGGCCCGTGGGTCCAGCGCGCGGTCTCGCCCGGCGGCACCACGTCGAGATGGCCGGCAAAGGTGAGATGCGGGCCGCCCGTCCCGAGCTTGGCGAACAGGTTTTCCACCGCGGGCGTACCGTCTTCGGTGAAGACCGGGCGCTCCACTGCGAAGCCGGCCGGCCGCAGCAGCGCCTCGACGGCGTCGAACGCCTCCGCCCCCGCCGGGGTGACGCTGGGGCAAGTGATGAGGGTGCGGGCGATGGCGATCGAGCGGGCGGGAAGATCCATGGTGCGCCGATCTAGGGCTCACCGCGCGCGGGCGTCAACTGCGCCGGTGACGGACGGGTGACCGCGCGGCAAGCCTCGCGACAGGCCGTCGCCGCAGGGGCGCCCTCGCCCCTCGCGCGGTCGCCTCCGCGTGCCTATGTTCCGAGGCGCGCCGGCCTTGGAGACCCAGGATGCTCGATATCAACGGTGCCCTTTATGTGCCGGGCTTTCTCGACGGTGCGGCCCTGCGCCGGCTCGCCGAGGCGATCGCCGCGATTCTCGCCGAGGCGCCTGCCTTCACCCCGCGTATGCCGCGCACCGGCAAGGCCTTCTCGGTCAGGATGACGAATTGCGGCTCGCTCGGCTGGGTTTCGGACGTCACAGGCTACCGCTACCAGAACGGCCATCCCGAAACCGGCCGGCCGTGGCCTGCGATTCCATCGATGCTACTCGATGCGTGGGCGGCGCTCGCCGATTGGCCCGGCCCGCCGGAAGCCTGCCTGATCAATCTCTACGGCACCGGTGCGCGCATGGGCCTGCACCAGGACCGCGACGAGGCGGCGCTCGACGCGCCGGTCGTCTCGCTGTCGCTCGGCGACAGCGCGGTGTTTCGCGTCGGAGGACAAAAGCGCGGCGATCCGAGCCGCAGCGTGACGCTCCACTCGGGGGACGCGATCGTGCTCGGCGGGGCTGCGCGGCTCGCCTTCCACGGCATCGACCGGGTGCTCGCCGGCTCCTCGCGGCTGCTGCCGGAGGGCGGGCGGATCAACCTCACCTTGCGCCGGGTGACGCCACTGCGCCCGGCCTAACCCGGCGCCGTGGCGCAGACGAGGCTCAGCCTTCGTCCTTCAGATAAGCCTCGACCTCGCCGTTGAGGCGGATGGTGAGGGGATTGCCCTTGCGGTCGCGGGCATTGCCGACGGCGACGCGGATCCAGCCCTCGCTCACGCAATATTCCTCGACGTTGGTCTTCTCAACGCCCTTGAAGCGGATGCCGATGCCGCGCTCGAGCAGCGCCGCGTCATGGAACGGGCTCGAAGGGTCGCTCGAAAGGCGGTCGGGCAGAGTCGTGTCGGTCATGTCGGGGTTCGGTCCTGATGGCTGTCCCAGCGAACGCTCGCCATGCCACCGTGCGAGCAGCCGCGTCAAGCACGCCATCCACGCGCACCGGCACGCCGGACCGCCAGGCGCCGGTTCATGACGGGCACAGGTTCGTTATATCGTGGGAAGAGCGGAGGAAGCGGCCATGATCGAGCTGTCCGACGATATTGAATACCTGGCCCGACGAATGGCGGCACGCAGCGGGCAAGCGCCCGAGCAGGTGATCCGAGCCGCGCTCGAGCGCGAAGCGCGCGCCCAGGGGTTCGCCTCTCGCGGCAGGGCCCGACGCATGACGGTCGAGGAGATGCTCGCCCTCGGCAGGACGATCGCGGCCCTCCCCCTTCTCGATCCGCGATCGGCAAGCGAGATCGCAGATGATCTCAACTGAGCCTTATCGCCCGAGCAGCTTCTGCAAGTCCGGCAGCTTCTCGTTGATCAGCCAGCCGTAATAATTCTCTTGCGGATAGATGAGGTCGGCACCGGACCGGCCGGCATTGGCGGCCTTGAGGGCGCGGGCGCGGTCGCGAACGTCGCCGAGATTATAGAGCGTCGCGGTGATGCCCGGATTTTCGGAAATGTCGAAGCCTGCGATCTGGCGGTAGGCGTCGATCGACAGTCGGATCACCGCCGCCACATAATGGAGCGAGGAATCCGGGTCCATGATCTCGTGATAGAGCTGCGGTCCGTTGTCCATCGAGATCAGGGTCTGGCCGCCCTTCTCATGGACGATGTCGGCGACGGAGAGCGCCGCGAGCGGGCTCAACTGGCCGAGGCCGAAGGTCTGGCCAGCAAAGAGCGGCTGGAAGAAGACGCGGCCGAACCGGTCGTTGGGCCAGTCGATGCCGTCCACGGTCTTGCCGCGGAAGGTCGTGTTCCACACTTCTTCCCGGCAATCCCAAAGGTCGTAATCGTTGGTCTCGCTGGCGCAGCGGGCGAATTGCGGCTTCGCCACGAACTCCGCGATGGTGACGCCCTTCGCCCGGAACACGATCGGCGTACCGAGATATTCCATGGCCTTCATGTAGTAGCCTTGGGCGGTGTCGATGGCGTCCACGTTGTAGGTGTGCTCGCCGACGAGCGCGCCGATCACGTGGATCGGGTCGATGCCGTAGATCGCCGAGATCGTCTTGATCTTGTCGATCAGGGCGTGGTCGCGGGCGAGCATGGCGTAGACCTGCCGGTACTTGCCCTCGAACGAGCCGCCGGTCTCCTTGGTGCGTGCGACCGAGTAGCCGCTGATCGGCGGCTGGGTGGCCGAGCGGTTGCCGGGGGGCACGACGACCGGGTCTGCGAGCGCGACGAGCGGAGCGATCACGAGGGCCGCGAGGCCCGCGACGACACGGGCGAGGCGAAGCTGGATCGACGGACGGCGCATCGGCGGAACGACCCTCAAAAAGCGCGGGAACCGGTGGCGCCCGAGGTGCCGGGCGGCCCCATTTGGACGCCCCCGCCGCGAAAAGCAATCACGCACCCAAGCGGGGCGGCCACGATTGTGGGAGCAGCTTCGTTTTAGGGAGAGACGTGGCGGGGATGTGGCGTTGCATTTCAATCGCCGCCGAGGTGGCGGCGCGGGACCATGCTGACATGCAGCACGCGGACAATTCTCACCACTCCACCGTCAATCCGGAAGACAACGACATGGCGTCCTGCCCGCAGGCTCGACCGCCCTGCCCCGAGATCGGGCCGGGAGCAACCGGGGTGTTCGTCGGACCGCAGGCGTTCGAAGGCGTCTTCGAGCATCCGCCGATATCGCTCGGCTTGGGACGTGCCCCAGACTTCCCGCGTGTAGACGACGATGGAGCGCAAATCCCTCCGCGCCGCCGCCGAGAGGAGGAGCCGCCTCACAGCCGATCGAAAAAGGCGCGAATGTCGTCCTCGGGCTCAATGACCGAGAAGCGGCCGGCGGTAAGATCCGCTTCGCCGACCTCGATCGCTTCGAGGAGCGAGAGCCGCGCCTGCGCCAGAGACTCGTCGCGTGCCGCCAGGAGGCGAAGGGCCTCCCGCACGACGTCGCTCGCATCATCGTAGAACCCGGAGGCGACCTTCTCCCGGATCATTTCCTCGAGCTTCGGCGTCAGCGAGATGTCCATCGCCAATCTCCCTCGTCCCGCTCAGAATCAGGCACCGCCTCGTCTTTGTCAAAGAATGCGGCCCGGCCGGCAGGAACGAACGAAGCCCGAGCCCGTCACAGGATGAACCGGCTCAGGTCGGTGTTCTTGGCGAGGTCGCCGATGTTGGTGCGCACGAAGGCGCCGTCGATCGCGATCACGTCGCCGCCACGGTCCGGCGCAGTGAAGGAGATGTCGTCGAGCACCCGCTCCATCACCGTCTGCAGCCGCCGGGCGCCGATGTTCTCGACCGTCGCGTTGATCTCCACCGCGATCTCGGCGATCGCGTCGATGGCGTCGTCGGTGAACGACAGCGTCACCTGCTCGGTGCCGAGCATGGCGATCGACTGCTTGATGAGGCTCGCCTCGGTCTCCGTCAGGATGCGCTTGAAGTCCGCCTTGTCGAGCGGCTTCAGCTCGACGCGGATCGGCAGCCGGCCCTGGAGTTCGGGCAGGAGATCGGCCGGGCTCGCCACATGGAAGGCGCCCGAGGCGATGAAGAGGATGTGGTCCGTCTTCACCGAGCCGTGCTTGGTCGCGACCGTGGTGCCTTCGATGAGGGGCAGGAGGTCGCGCTGGACGCCCTCGCGGGAGACGTCGCCGCTCATGCGGCCCTCGCGGGCGCAGATCTTGTCGATCTCGTCGAGGAAGACGATGCCCTCGTTCTCGACGAGATGGATCGCCTCCTGCACGAGCGCGTCCTGGTCGAGCAGCTTGTCGCTCTCCTCGGCGATCAGCGGCTGATAGGCTTCCTTGACCGTCACGCGCCGCGGCTTGCGCTGGCCGCCGAAGGTCTTGCCGAGCATGTCGCCGAGATTCATGACGCCGAGGCTCGCGCCCGGCATGCCGGGGATCTCGAAATACGGCATCCCGCTCTGGGCGGCGACCTCGATCTCGATCTCCTTGTCGTCGAGTTCGCCGTCGCGCAGCTTCTTGCGGAAGCTGTCGCGGGTGGCCGGGCTCGCGGCGCGGCCGACGAGAGCGTCGAGCACGCGCTCCTCGGCCTGGAGATGGGCCTTCGCCTCGACGCCCTTGCGCTTCTTCTCGCGCACCAGCGTGATGCCGATCTCGACGAGGTCGCGCACGATCTGCTCGACGTCGCGGCCGACATAGCCGACCTCGGTGAACTTGGTCGCCTCGACCTTGAGGAACGGCGCCCCGGCGAGCTTGGCGAGCCGGCGGGAGATCTCCGTCTTGCCGACGCCGGTCGGGCCGATCATCAGGATGTTCTTCGGCAGCACCTCTTCGCGCATCGTCTCGTCGAGCTGCTGGCGGCGCCAGCGGTTGCGCAGCGCGATGGCGACGGCCCGCTTCGCCGCGTGCTGGCCGACGATGTAGCGGTCGAGTTCGGAAACGATCTCGCGGGGGAGAAATCGGTCATCGGAGCCCCTTGTCTCGGCCGCCTCGTCCGGCGGCCCTTTGGCTGCCCGGTGCCGCCGCGCGCCCCGCCGCCCCGATGGCGCGGCGCGGGCCGTCCCGGCAGCGAGCCGCCCGCCTGTGGCGGCGCGGCCCGGGTGAACGGGTGGAAGACGCCGGCCGCCGTCAGGCGGCCGCGAGCTTTTCGACGGTGACGTTGCCGTTCGTGTAGACGCAGATGTCGGCGGCGATCGCCATCGCGCGCCGGGCGATCGTCTCGGCATCGAGGTCCTGGTCGATCAAAGCGCGGGCGGCGGCGAGCGCATATTGGCCGCCGGAGCCGATGCCCATCACGCCGCCCTCGGGCTCCAGCACGTCACCGGTGCCGGTGAGGACGAGCGTCGTGGTGCGGTCGGCGACGATCATCATCGCCTCGAGCTGGCGCAGATAGCGGTCGGTGCGCCAGTCCTTGGCGAGCTCGACGCAGGCGCGGGTGAGTTGCTCGGGGTACTTCTCGAGCTTCGTTTCGAGGCGCTCGAGCAGGGTGAAGGCATCGGCGGTCGCCCCGGCGAAGCCCGCGATCACGGCGCCCTTGCCGATCGGGCGGACCTTGCGGGCGCTCGACTTGATGACGGTTTGGCCGAGGCTCACCTGGCCGTCGCCGGCGATGACCACCTCGCCACCCTTGCGGACGGTGACGATGGTCGTGCCGTGCCATTGCTCGATGCGAGCGGAAGATTGATGCATGGTCGATGTCACAGGAAGTCTGAACTCGAAAAACGGGGCCCGGACGTGGTCGAGGCTTATGTAGGCGGAGGGGCGGCGGGCACAACCCGGCCGCCGCGGTGCCTCAGCGGCAGCGCTCCTGATAGGCCTCGAGCGCGGCCTTGAGGTCGGCGGGGATCGGAACCGCCTTGTGGGCGTCGAGGGAGGTGGTGACGACGACGAAGCGGCCGCGCACCGCCTCCTCCTCCCCCTTCATGGCGTGCAGCGTCAGCCCGAACGACGCCCGCCCGATATTGGCGACGACGACGGCGACGTCGAGATGCTCCCCCATGAAGCCGGGGATGAGGAAATCCGCCGAGGCGTGGGCATAGCCGACGCCCAGTCGGCGATCGCGGATCAGGGCATGATAATCGAGCCCGAGGGCGGCCGGGTACCAGTCCTCGATCACGCTGTTGAAGATGTCGAAATAGTTCGGCGTATAGACGATGCCGGCCGGGTCGCACTGGCCGAAGCGGATCATCACCCGGGTGCGCCAGACCCCGGGCGCGAGATCCTCGACGCGGATGCGTTCGATGCGCGACATGTCTTCCCGGACCCCCGAGAGCTTCCGCGCCCCATCGGCGCGGCCGAGCCATAGCACGGCCGGCCCGGCGGGCGAAGGGGGCCGCGTCGCGCGGTATCGCTCGGGCGCGCGACGCCGCGGCTATCTCCGGACACGTTCGAAAATTATTTTGAACTTGAAATAATCCCGCCTGCTCCCGATAGTGCGACGAGCATCCGGGACGGCTGATCGGCCGGTCCCTCGACAAATCGGGACGAGGACACGTGCGCGGCGGACGACGGGCGTTGGTGACGGGCGGCAGCCGTGGGATCGGCCGGGCCATCGCGGCGGCATTGATCGGGGCCGGCTACGAGGTCGTGATCCTCGCCCGCGACGGCGCGGCGGTCGACCGCGCGGTCGCCGACCGCGCCGCGAGCGCGGGCCGCGCCGTGGACGTGACCGACAGCGCGGCGCTTGCCGCCGCGATCGCCGACACCGGCCCCTTCGATCTCCTCGTCAACAATGCCGGCGGCGCCCACACCGCGCCCTTCGCCAAGACCGATCTCGACACCTTCCGCCGCCTCTATTCCCTCAACGTCGAGAGCGCGGTGGCGGCGAGCCAGGCCTGCCTGCCGGCGATGATCGCGGCGAAGCGCGGCCGCATCGTCAACATCGCCTCGACCGCCGGCCTCAAGGGCTTCGGCTATGTGAGCGCCTACGTGGCGGCGAAGCATGCCCTCGTCGGCCTCACCCGCGCCGTCGCCCTCGAACTCGCCAAGACGGGCGTGACCGTGAACGCCGTCTGCCCGGGCTACACCGACACCGATTTGGTCGCCGAGGGGGTGCGCACCATCGTCGCCAAGACCGGCCGCAGCGAAGACGACGCGCGCGCCCATTTCACCGCCTCGAACCCGATGGGCCGCCTGATCGCGCCCGAGGAGGTCGCCGACGCGGTGCTTTGGCTCGCGGGCGACGGCGCGGCGGCGGTGACCGGGCAGGCGATCGTCGTGGCGGGAGGAGAATTATGACCGAGGCCGCCGAGCCGCTGTTCCCAGACTGGATCGACGCCGAGACCAAGGTCGCCGAGGCGCCGCACGATCACCGCGCCGAGTTGCGGCTGTGGCTCAGGCTGCTGACCTGCTCCAACCTGATCGAAGGCGAGGTGCGCCGGCGGCTGCGCGAGGAGTTCGACTTCACGCTGCCCCGCTTCGACCTGCTCGCCCAGCTCGACAAGGCCGAGGACGGGCTCGTCCTCGGCGAGGTCTCGAAGCGGCTGATGGTCTCGGCCGGCAACGTCACCGCCCTCGTCGAGCGGCTACTCGAGAGCGGCCACATCACCCGCACCCCCTCGCCCACCGACCGCCGGGTCCAGATCATCCGGATGACGCCGGAGGGGCGGACGGTGTTCGCCACGATGGCCGAGCAGCACGGCGACTGGATCGGCCGGCTGTTCGAAGGGCTCGCCCACGACGAGATCGAGACGCTGATGGTCCTCCTCGCCAAGCTCAAGGCCTCCGTTCAGACCGCCATTCGCCCGGGGTCGAGCCGTGATCGCCGCCCGCGTCGTCGCCGGCCCGCTCGCCGCCTATGCGGCCGAGCACGTGCTCTTCTCGGTCCAGGACGGCATCGCCTCGATCGTCCTCAACCGGCCGGAGCGGAAGAACCCGCTCACCTTCGAATCCTATGCCGAGCTCGTCGCGATCTTCCGGGCCGCCCGCACCGACGAGGACGTCAAGGCGTTCGTCGTGTCGGGGGCCGGCGGCAACTTCTCGTCCGGCGGCGACGTGTTCGAGATCATCGGCCCCTTGATCGCGATGGGCGCCAAGGATCTCCTGCGCTTCACCGAGATGACCGGCGATCTCGTCAAGGCGATGCGGGCCTGCCCGCAGCCGATCGTCGCCGCGGTGGACGGCGTCTGCGCCGGCGCCGGCGCGATCCTCGCCATGGCCTCGGATCTGCGCATCGGCACAGAGGGCGCCAAGGTCGCCTTCCTGTTCAACCGGGTCGGTCTCGCCGGCTGCGACATGGGCGCCTGCGCCCTGCTGCCCCGCATCGTCGGCCAGGGCCGGGCCTCGGAGCTTCTCTTCACCGGCCGCGCCATGTCGGGCGCCGAGGGCGAGCGCTGGGGCTTCTTCAACCGCCTCGCCGAACCGCAAGCCCTCCTCGACGAGGCGCGGACGACGGCCCGGCGCATCGCCGACGGCCCGACCTTCGCCAACGGCATGACGAAGAAGATGTTGCAGATGGAATGGGCGATGGGCGTCGACGACGCCATCGAGGCCGAAGCCATCGCCCAGGCTTTGTGCATGAAGACCGAGGATTTCGCCCGCGCCTATCACGCCTTCGCGGCGAAGGAGAAGCCGGTCTTCCAGGGCGATTGAGCCCCCAACGAGACGCCGCCGACCGCACGGCGGCCCCCACCCGGAAACGCCACGGGGACATCCCCATGCCCGATACGAGCTTTCTCGCCTGGCCGTTCTTCGAGGCCGAACACCGCGCCCTTCGCGACGAGGTCGCGACCTTCGCGGCCGCGGAGGTCCCGGGCCTCGTCGATCACCACGACGTCGACGGCACTTGCCGCCGCCTCGTCCGCGCGCTGGGCGCAGCCGGTCTCCTCCGGCTCTCGGTGCCGGCGCCCTATGGCGGCGCCCACGAGCGGCTCGACGTGCGCTCGCTCTGCGTCGCCCGCGAAACGCTCGCCGCGGCCGACGGCCTCGCCGATTTCGCCTTCGCCATGCAGGGCTTGGGCTCCGGGCCGATCTCGCTGTTCGGCCGCGAGGACCAGAAGGCGCAGGTTCTGCCGGCCGTCGCCCGCGGCGAGGCGATCGCCGCCTTCGCCCTCTCGGAACCGGAGGCGGGTTCCGACGTCGCGGCGCTCGCCTGCACCGCGACGCCCGACGGCGACGGCTTCGTGCGGCTCGACGGCGAGAAGACCTGGATCTCGAACGGCGGCATCGCCGATTTCTACGTCGTGTTCTGCCGCACCGGCGAGGCGCCCGGCGCCCGCGGCCTCTCGGCCTTCCTCGTCCCCGCCGACACGCCGGGCCTCACGATCGCCGAGCGGATCGAGACGATCGCGCCCCATCCGCTCGCCCGCCTCGCCTTCGAGAACTGCCGGGTGCCACTCGAAAACCGCATCGGCGGTCCAGGCGAAGGCTTCAAGGTGGCGATGGCGACCCTCGACGTGTTCCGCTCGACCGTCGGGGCCGCGGCCCTCGGCTTCGCCCGCGCGGCGCTCGACGCAACCCTCGCGCGCGTTTCCACCCGCAAGATGTTCGGCGGCGTCCTCGCCGATCTCCAGATGGTCCAGGGCACCCTCGCCGACATGGCGGTCGACGTCGATCTCGCCGCCCTCGCCGTCTACCGGGCTGCGTGGACCAAGGACCAGGGCGCGGCCCGCGTGACCCGCGAGGCCTCGCTCGCCAAGCTGGTCGCGACCGAGGCGGCCCAGCGCGTCGTCGATCATGCCGTGCAGCTCCACGGCGGGCTCGGCGTGAAGGCCGGCTCGAAGGTCGAGACGCTCTATCGAGAGGTGCGGGCGCTGCGCATCTACGAGGGCGCGAGCGACGTCCAGAAGGTCGTCATCGCCCGCCAGCTTCTCGCCGCCACGACCTGATCGATCTGCACCCGAGCCGAACAGACCGCATCCCGCCAGAGAGGCCCGAGATGAGCGCCCCCGTCGTCCGCACTGAGCACCACGGATCGATCGCGGTGATCGTCATCGACAATCCGCCGATCAACGCGAGCTCCCATGCGGTGCGGGCGGGTCTCCTCGACGCCGTCGTCGCCGCCGAGCACGATCCGGACATCGCCGGCATCGTGATCGCTTGCGCCGGCAAGACCTTCGTCGCCGGGGCCGACATCTCGGAGTTCGACCGGCCGCCGCAGGCTCCTCTGTTGCGCGAGGTGGTGAACCGCATCGAGGCCTCGACCATGCCGGTGATCGCGGCCCTGCACGGCACCACGCTCGGCGGCGGCTTCGAGCTCGCCCTCGGCTGCCATTATCGGGTGATCGACGCCAAGGGCGTGGTCGGCCTGCCGGAGACGACGCTCGGCCTCGTTCCCGGTGCCGGCGGCACCCAGCGCCTGCCGCGCCTCGCGGGCGATGCCGCCGCGCTCGATCTGATCCCGACCGGCCGCCGGGTGGCCGCGGCCGAAGCCCTCACGCTTGGGCTCGTCGATGCCGTCGCAGACGGCGATCTCCTGCGCTTCGCGATCGATTATCTCGCCGCACGGCTGGAAGACCCGCTGCCCCGCGCTTCGGACATCGCGCTGCCGCCGATCGATCCCACCGTGTTCGCGGCCGCGCGCGCGTCCGTCGCCCGCCGCTTCCCCGGCCAGATCGCGCCGTTGAAGGCGATCGAGGCGATCGAGGCGGCTCATGGGCCGTTCGCCGCGGGCGCCGCCTTCGAGGCCGACACCTTCGCGGCCCTGCGCGCGAGCCCTCAGGCCCGGGCGCTGCGTCACGTCTTCTTTGCGGAGCGGACGGCGGCCAAGATCCCGGAACTCGGCCGAGCCGAGCCGCACCCGCTAGACCATCTCGGGGTCGTCGGCGGCGGCACCATGGGCGCGGGCATCGCCGTCGCGGCCCTTCTCGCCGGGCTTCCCGTCGTGCTCGCCGAGCGCGACGAGGCGGCAGCGAACGCCGCCCGCGACCGCGTGGCGGGCCTGCTCGCCGAGAGCGTCAGCCGCGGCAAGCTCAGCGCCGAGGCGCGCGACCGTCTTCTCGCCGAGCGCTTCACCGCGGCGGCCGAATATGCCGCCCTCGGCGCGGTCGACCTCGTCATCGAGGCCGCGTTCGAAGACCTCGCGGTGAAGCGCGAGATCTTCGCCGCGCTCGACCGCACCGTGAAGCCGGGTGCCGTCCTCGCCACCAACACGTCCTATCTCGACGTCGGCGCCATCGCGGCCGCGACGACACGGCCCGCAGACGTCATCGGGCTCCACTTCTTCTCGCCCGCCCACGTGATGAAGCTCCTCGAGATCGTGGTGCCGGCGGGCGCCGCGCCGGCTGCGGTCGCGACGGGGTTCGCCCTCGCGAAGCGTTTGGGCAAGATCGCGGTGCGGGCCGGCGTCTGCGACGGCTTCATCGGCAACCGCATCTTTTCCGCCTATCGCCGGGTCTGCGAGGCGATCGCCGAGGACGGGGCGCACCCCGCCGACATCGACGCGGCCCTCAAGGCCTACGGCTATCCGATGGGGCCGTTCGAGGTGCAGGACCTCGCCGGGCTCGACATCGGCTATGCGATGCGCCGTCGCCGCGACGCCATCCGCGACCCGCGCGAGCGCTATGTCAGCCTCGCCGACCGCCTGTTCGAAGCCGGCCGTCTCGGCCGCAAGTCCGGCCGCGGCTTCTATCTCTACGAAAGCGGCAAGGCGGTGCGCGACGCCTCCCTCGACGACATCCTCGCCGAGGAGCGGGCCGCGAAGGGCATCGCGGCGCGGACGTTCACGCCCGAGACGATCGCCCGGCGCGCTCTCCTCGCCATGGTCAACGAAGGCGCCAAGATCCTCGAAGAGGGCATCGCCCTGCGGGCGAGCGACATCGACGTCGTCATGATCGCCGGCTACGGTTTTCCACGCTGGCTCGGCGGGCCGATGTTCGCAGCGGACGACGAAGGGCTCGCCGCGATTGCCGCCGAGATCGATGCCCTCGCGACCGAAGATGAATTCCTCTGGCAGCCGGCGGCGCTGCTCACCGCCCGCGCGGCGGAGGGCGGCGGCTTCGCCGGCTGACCGCCGCCGCCGCGCAAACCGAGGCGGGACATCGATCGACCGTGGGCTTAGACTGGCGGGGCCATCTTCCGCCTTTCGAACCCCGGGCGATCCATGAAGAATCTCGTCACCGCCTATGCCTTCCTCGCCGTCGCGATCGTCTGCGAGGTGGCGGGTACGACCTTCCTGCAAAAATCCGAGCAGTTCACCCGGGCCGGCCCGACGGCGGCGATGGCCTGCCTCTACGCAGCCTCGTTCTATTGCCTGACGCTCGCGCTGCGCACGCTGCCCCTCGGCATCGCCTATGCGATCTGGGGCGGCGTCGGCATCGTGCTCACCGCCCTGATCGGTGTCGTGGTGTTCCGCCAGAGCCTCGATTGGCCGGCGATCATCGGGATCGGCACCATCATCCTCGGCGTCGTCATCGTGAACGCCTTTTCCCGCTCGCTCACCCACTGAACGAAAAAGGCGCCGCGGGGGATCGCGGCGCCTTCGCAGTTTCGATATCGGACCGTCCGGCGCGGCCTACGCGGCCGCCTTCAGCTCCTCGACGAACGTCTCGACGACGCGGCTGAGGTCCGCCGCCTGGCCAGAGAGATCCTGCGACAGCGACAGGAGCTGCGCCGCGGCCGACCCGGTCGCATCCGCCGCCCGGCCGACGCCGCCGATGTTCTCGGTGACGCGGTTGGTGCCGTCGGCCGCCTGCTGGCAATTGTGGGCGATCTCGCCCGTCGCCGAGCCCTGCTCTTCGACGGCGCTCGCGATCGTGGTCGACGTACTCTTGATGTTCGAGACGACGCGGACGATCTCGCCCATCGAAGTGACGGTGCCCTGGGTGGTCTGCTGAATCTCGCCGACCTTGGTCGAGATTTCGCTCGTCGCCTTGGCGGTCTGGGCCGCGAGTTCCTTGACCTCCGAGGCGACGACGGCGAAGCCACGGCCCGCCTCGCCGGCGCGCGCCGCCTCGATGGTGGCGTTGAGCGCGAGCAGGTTGGTCTGGTCCGCGATGCCCTTGATCAGGTTGATGACGTCGCCGATCGCGGTCGCCGCCGACGAGAGCTCCTCGATCCGCGCGTTGGAGGCCTCGACCTCCTTGAACGCCACATCTGCGACGTCGGCCGATTGAGTGACCTGGCTGGTGATCTCGCGGATCGAGACCGCGAGCTCTTCCGCCGAGGCGGCGACCGTCTGCACGTTGGTCGCCGCCTCCTCGGCGGCAGAGGCGACGGCCTGGGCTTGGAACGCGGTCTCCTCCGCGGTGGCGGACAGGTTGCGTGCGGCCACGGCCACCTCGTTGGAGGCCCCGGTGAAGCGCGCCGCGAGATCCTGCACCTGCGCGACGAACGTCTTCGCGAGCGATTCGCGGCGCTCCATCATCACCCGCTCGTCGGCGGCGCGCTCCGCCCTCTCGCGGCGCGCGGCTTCGGCTTCGCCGAGCTGGTTGCGCAGAACGGCGAGCGCCTTGGCGATCGCACCGACTTCGTCGCGGCGCTGGGTGCCGGTGACCTCGCGGCTGAGATCGCCGTCGCCCATCGCGCCCATCACGCCGATCATGCTGCGGATCGGCTTCACAACGAACGCGCGGACGAGGAAGACGGCGATAATCGTGATGATGAGCGTCGCGCCGAGGATGCCGCCGAGGGTGAAGGCGATGGTCACCCGGGCCTGAGCGCTCCCGGCTGCGCTGTCGCGCTCGGCGTCGCCGCGGATCAGATCGTTGAGCACGATCATCTTCTGGATGACCCCGCGGATCGCCGGCTCGCACTGCTTCATCATCAGCCGCGAGGCCTTGGCGTTGCTGACCATCGTCGGCGGCTGATTGGCGATCCGGACGACTTCGGCGCAGGTATCGTCGAGTGCCTTATGGAAGTCGGCCTTGAGTGCCAGGATACCCTTGCCATAAGCCGGCACGGCGCTCGCAGCGTCATCCATGTTCGTATCGAAGCCCTTCACGGCGTTCGCCTGGGCTGCCACGGCATCCTTCTTGTCATCGTCGGAGAAGGCCGCGATGTTGCTGTAGATCGCGCCCGCCATGTCGGATGTGAATCGCCCGGCACGGGAAAGCTGGACCGATGCCTTCGAAGGCCCGTCGATAATGCGCGAATACATTCCGTCGAGCGCCAGCATGTTGTTCGCGGCGTAGATGGCGCCGGCGGCGCTGACGAGGCCGAGCAGGATCAGCAGGCTCGCCACCTTCCAGATAATGGAAGCATTCTTGAAGGACATGGTCTCCGTCTCCACAACGTGCCGGCCGCGCAGGGGGAGATTCCCCCTGCACCAACCGGCCCGGACATGGGCGGACCCTTTGCGCGGAAGCTTGTGTGAAACTTGCGTAAAGCTTGCCGCGGAGCGTTTCCCGGAGGACGAGCGCGTGGCCACGCGGAATGGCGCCGCAACGCAACACAACGGCGCGAGGTCGGCCGTTTCAACCGTCTGGATAGGATCTGGAATCGCGAAGCACGGCGCTCACTCGAGCGGCAGCACCGCCGTCGCTTCGATCTCGATCTTGGCCGCGGGCTCGACCAGCCGGACCACCTGGACCGCGGCCATCGCCGGGAAAATGCGGCCGAAGACGTCGCGATAGGCGGCCCCGAGGCCGCGCGGATCGGCGAGATATTCGTCGATGTCGGTGACGTACCAGGTGAGGCGGACGAGGTGCTCAGGCCCGGCGCCCGCTTCCGCGAGAATCGCCCGGATGTTCTCGAAGGCCTGACGGGCCTGATCGACGAAGGCGGGCGGAAACCGGCCGGCTTCGTCCCATCCGACGACGCCGCCGGTGACCACGAACCGCCCCTCGGCGGCGATGCCGTTCGAATAGCCCTTCGGCCGCGGCCAGCCGGGCGGCTGGAGAACTTGATGGGGGCTGCCCGCGGCGACGCCGGGGGCCGTGTCGCGGTGGCCGTTCAGGGCCGCGCCGGCCGTCTGCGGCGTGTCGCTCTTGCTCAGCTCCATCTCGGTGCGTTCCTCTCGCTTCGCGTTCATTCGGCCGCGGTGGCGCGCGGCGCGGGCTCGTCGCCGCGGGCGTGGCGGCGCGGGCGGGCCTTGATCTGCAATTCCCGCGTCTTCTCGGCCAAGCGGGCCGATTCGCGGAACGCCTGATCGCGGCCCGGCCAATATTGCTTCGGCCAGTCCTGCCCCCGCGCCCCGTACCACGCTTCGGCCTGGTGGGCGAACATCGGATTCCACAGGTGCGGCCGGGCGAGCGCGACGAGGTCGGCGCGGCGGGTGTGCAGGATGGTGTTGACCTGGCCCGGCTCGGTGATGGCGCCGACCGCCATCGTCGCAAGCTTCGGCACGTTGCGGATCGCTTCGGCGAACTGGACCTGGAACATGCGGCCATAGACCGGCTTCTGGTCGGACACGGTCTGGCCGGAGGAGACGTCGATGAGGTCGCAGCCGGCGTCGCGGAAGGCCTCGCTGATCGCGAACACGTCGGCCTCCGAGACGCCGCCTTCCTTCCAGTCGCAGGCCGAAATGCGCACCGACATCGGCCGTGCCTCGGGCCACACCGCCCGCACCGCCGAGAACACCTCGAGGGGGAAGCGCAGCCGGTTCTCGATCGGGCCGCCGTAGTCGTCGTCGCGCCGGTTGGTCAGCGGCGACAGGAAGGAGGCGAGCAGGTAGCCGTGGGCGCAGTGCAGCTCGAGCATGTCGAAGCCGGCGCGGGCGGCGCGCTCCGCCGCGGCGACGAACTCGGCCTTGATGCGGTCCATCCCGGCGCGATCGAGCTCGGCCGGTGCCGCGCTCACCCCCTCGATCCACGGCAGCGGCGAGGCCGAGACCAGCGGCCAATTGTGCTCGGGCGCCGGCAGCGGATGATCGGCCTTTTCCCAGCCGACCTGGGTCGAGCCCTTGCGGCCGGCATGGCCGAGCTGCATCGCGATCTTCGCCGTCGAATTGGCATGGACGAAATCGACGATGCGCGTCCACTGCGCCTCGTGAGCGTCGGTCCACAGGCCCGGGCAGCCCGGGGTGATGCGGGCATCCGGGGCGGGGCAGGTCATCTCGACGAACATCAGGCCGGCGCCGCCGAGCGCGTGCGAGCCATAGTGGACCAGATGCCAGTCGGTGAGATTGCCGTCGGCGTCCGCCGAATATTGCGCCATCGGCGCCATCACCACCCGGTTCGCCAATTCCATGCCGCGCAGGCGGAAGCGGGTGAACATCGGCGTCGGCCGCGTCCGGCGATAATCGTCGCCGGTCTCGCGATAGAGCCGCTCGTAGAATTCGGTGTCGGCCGCCTCGACGAATTTGGGGTCGCGGACGATGAGGTTGTCGTAGGTGATCGACTTCGCCCGGCACATCACCACCATGGCGAACTGCATCGGGTCCATGTCGAACGAGCGGTTCATGTGCTCGAACCAGGCGAGCGACACGTCGGCATTGTGCTGGATGATCTGGCAGGGCGTGCGGCGCGCCTTGTCGTAGGCGGCGAAGGCGGCGCCGATGTCGGTCTCGGCATGGGCGACCACGGAATCGGCGAGGGCGATCGCGCATTCCATCGCGAGCTTGGTGCCCGAGCCGATCGAGAAGTGGGCGGAGGCCTTGCCGTCACCCAGGATCACGATGTTCTCGTGGGACCAGCGTTCGCAGAAGATGCGCGGGAAGCGGCGCCAGAAGGAGCGGTTGAGGAGGAGCGGATGGCCTTCGAGCTCGTCCGCGAAGATCGCCTCGAGCTTGGCGCGCGACCCTTCCTCGTCGAACTCGGTGAAGCCGTGGCCCTGCCAGCAGGCCTCGTCCATCTCGAACACCCAGGTCGAGCGGTCGGCCTCGTATTGGTAGGTGTGGGCGCAGATCACGCCGTGAGGCGTCTCGCGGAAGAAATAATTGAACTCGCTCATCGGACGGGTCGAGCCCATCCAGCAGAAGCGGTTCGCCTTGAGCGCGACGGAGGGGCGGAAGGCGTCGCGGAAATGTTCGCGGATCGGCGAGTTGATGCCGTCGGCGGCGACGATGATGTCGGAGCCGGCGAAGCGGGTCGACAGTTCCGCCGGGTCGATGCGCTCGCCGAAGGTGAGCTCGACGCCCACCTGCCGGCAGCGCGTCTGCAGTATCTCCAGAAGCTTGATCCGCGACGTGCCGCAGAAGCCGTTGCCGGCGCAGCGGATTTCCTCGCCCTTGTAGTGGATCGCGACGTCGTCCCAGTAGGCGAAGTGGTCGCGGATCTCCTCGTAGGAGGCGGGATCGCGGGACAGGAATTCGTCGAGGGTGTCGTCGGAGAACACCACGCCGAAGCCGAACGTGTCGTCGGCGCGGTTCTGCTCGAACACCTCGATGAGCCAATCGGGCCGCGCCTTCTTGGCGAGGAGGGCGAAGTAAAGTCCACCGGGACCGCCGCCCACAACCGTGATCCGCATCGCTCCGGCTCCCTCTCGCGCAGTGGCTGTCTCGATGTTAAAATTTTAGCTCTAAATATTTTATATGTAAAGTATATCAGAGCGCCGTGTGCGCCCCCGCCGGCGCCGGCGCCCTCTCGCTGCGGCCACCCCGCGGTCCTCGCGCAAAGGTGTTGATTCACCGCAATGTCCCGTTCCCGCTCCGCGCTAGGCTCCGGATCAATCCGGGCAGGCCCCGACGACGCCGCGGTCCTCGCGGTGCACCGGCCGCCCGGTCCGGCCGGTGCGAGAGCGATCCCGCATCATCCGCGCCGAGACATCCGACCGAGGAGGAAGAACCATGCGGGTCGAGACACTCATGACGACGCCGGTGCTCGGGATCCTGCCGAGCGCCTCCATCGGCGAAGCGATCCGGACCATGCTGTCGCGGCGGATCAGCGGCCTGCCGGTGATCGACGAATCCGGCGCCCTCGTCGGCATCGTCAGCGAGGGCGATCTCATCCTGCGCGGCGAATTCGGCACCGAGAGCAACGCCAGTTGGTGGACGCAGCTTCTCAAGGGCTCCGGTCAGCTCGCCTCCGAATATGTCCGCGCCTACGGCCGCCGTGTCTCCGACGTGATGACGACGGACGTCCAGACCATCCCGCCGGGCGCCCCGATCGCCGAGGCGGTCAAGCTGATGCAGCAGCACCGCATCAAGCGGCTGCCGGTCGTCGAAGGCGGCCGGGTAATCGGCATCCTGTCGCGGGCCGACCTGCTCGCGGAGCTCGACCGGCTGATCACGACGCCGCAGCCGACGCCCGACGACAACGCCCTCAAGGCGGCGATCGAAAAGAGCCTCGCCACCCGTCCGTGGGGCGGCCTGATCGACGTGCAGGTCAAAGCCGGCGAGGTCCATCTCACCGGCACCATCTTCGACGACCGGGAGCGGCGGGCGGCGATCGTGCTCGCCGAGAACGCGCCGGGCGTGAAGAAGGTGGTGGACGATCTCGTCTGGATGGAGCCGATCTCGGGCACCGTGCTCGCCCCCTGAGGCGGATTTCGCTCCTAGACCGACGGCGACGACGGCACGGCGCGGGCCCACCGCGCCGTGTCCCGGACAGACGATGAGGCTCGCGCCATGCATGCGATGGTCCTGCGCAAGGTCGGCACGCCGCTCGTCGGTGAGGACCGGCGCGATCTCGTCGCCGGCCCCGGTGAATTGCGGATCCGGGTCGAAGCCTGCGCGGTGTGCCGGACCGACCTCCACGTCGTCGACGGCGATCTGCCGAACGTCCCCGTCCCCATCGTGCCGGGGCACGAGATCGTCGGCCGCGTCCTCGATGTCGGCCCGGGCGCCGACCGCGCGCTCCTCGGCCGCCGCGTCGGCGTGCCCTGGCTGGGCCATACCTGCGGCACCTGCCCCTATTGCGCGTCGGGGGCGGAGAACCTCTGCGACCGTCCCCTCTTCACCGGCTACACCCGCGACGGCGGCTTTGCGACCGAGGTCGTCGCCGATGCGGCCTTCGCCTTCCCGATGGACGGCTTCGCCGATCCCATCGCCGCTGCACCGCTGATGTGCGCAGGGCTGATCGGCTGGCGCTCGCTGAAGGCGGCCGGGCCCGCCGCCCGCCTCGGGCTCTACGGCTTCGGCGCCGCCGCCCACATCCTCGCCCAGGTCTGCCGCTGGCAGGGCCGCGAGGTCTACGCCTTCGCCCGTCCGGGCGACAAGCCCGCCCAAGACATGGCGATGGCGCTCGGCGCCCAATGGGCCGGCGGCTCGGACGAGAAGCCGCCGGTAGAGCTCGACGCGGCGATCCTATTCGCCCCTGTGGGCGCCCTGGTGCCGACCGCGCTCGCCGCCGTCCGCAAGGGCGGTCGCGTGGTGTGCGGCGGCATCCACATGAGCGACATCCCGTCCTTTCCCTACAGCCTGCTCTGGGAGGAACGGCAGATCGTCTCGGTCGCCAACCTGACCCGGGCGGACGCCACCGAATTCCTCGCCCTCGCGCCCCTCGCCCGCATCGAGACGCGCACCCACCTCTATCCGCTCGCCGCCGCCAACCTCGCCCTCGACGATCTGCGCGCCGGCCGCTTCCAGGGCGCGGCGGTCTTGGTGCCCGACGCCGCCTGAGCGCGCTTCAGGCCGGTCCCGCCATCCGTCGCAGCACGTTCGCGGTGATGCGGCCGACGGCGTTGTCGCCCCCCGCATCGGGCAGCGCGCCGATCCACGCCACCGATCCGACCGAGAAGACGAAGCTGCCGTCCGCGCCCGGCACCAGCACCATGTCGGCGGCGACCGCCACATCGTCCCCGGGCACCGGGCGATGGGTCGGATCGGCCTCGTAGCCTTCGTCGAAGCCGTCGGCGCGGGCGAGCACGATCGTCTCCGTGGGGCTGCCCCAGTCCGGGCTGACGCGGTCGAGCTCGTAGCCCGCGGCACCGCCGAGCACGGTGCCCTCTGTGCCGAAAACCTCGTCCGCGACGCCGTCGAACACCCAGGCGGCCTTATGATCGCGCGAACCGGGCAGACGCCGGTAGGGCTGCGCGGCGGAGAACCCCATCGCCGCCATGCCGATGCCGAGGAGGCGATGCTCCGGCCGGCCGTTCGCGCGCCACAGGCCGCCCACCGCGCCGGTGAGCGCGAGCCGGCTCTCGCCCGGCCGGTCGCTCCAGGTGCGAATGCCGGCGGTGCCGCGGCGCACCTCGATCAGGTCACCCTGGCGCGCCGTCACCCAATAGAAGCCGTTGCCGCCGAGATAAGCGAGACTGCCGCCCTGCGCGCGGAACGCCGCGACTGCGTCGAGCATCGCGGCGGTCCAATATTCCGGATGGCTGCCGGTGACGAGCCCGCGATAGCCGGCGAGGCGCTCCGGCCCGCCGGCATCGAGGTCGTGGTCGGTCAGCACGTCGAAGGCGATGCCCTGCGCCCGGCAGAAGCGCAGCAGCCTGAGATCGACGGGGAGGAGGTGGCCGCAGCCGCAGAGCGGATAGACATAATCGTCCCGCAGCGTCGCGAGCGGCCGCCGCACCGAGGCGAGGCTGACGCCGCTGCCGTCCGAATGGACGTCGTAAAGGCTGACGAGGCCGTTCGCCCGGGCGAAGCGATGGCCGCGATCGTCCGCAACCCACGGAAAGACCTCCGGCGGCAGCGCCTCGTCGGCATAAGCGAGGTAGGTGAAGGTCGGGATCAGGATCGCGATCGGCGCCCGCGGCGCCGCCGGCACGACGAAGAAGGGGATGCGCTCGCGCGCCACCGCCGTCTCGATCTCGACCGCGTAGACGCCGCTCGGCGCATCGGCGGGAACGGAGACGGACGCGCCGACGGGCCAATCGGCGTCTGCGAGATCGTCGGCGTGGAGGTGGACGGCGTCGAACTGATCGGGTGCCATCGCCGCATCGCTCGAGCCGTCCCAGCGCGGCGAGGGCACCGCGAAGGTCGGGGCGTTGTGGACGGCGAGCGCCGGGCCGGTTCCGAGGCGATCGGCGAGGGCCGACGGCTGGCCGACCGGCTCGGGACGCCAGGCGTGGAGGATCGGGCCGTCGGCCCCGTCGCGGAGCACGACGCGGCCGATCCGAACGTCGAGCGACCGCACGGCGGGATCGAAAGGGGCGCCGATGCGGAAGGCCATCACGGGGTTGGCGGCCGGCGATGCCGGGGCGTCGACGGCGTTCTCCAGCGGGCGCCCGTCGAGGCGCGCGGCGACCATCTGCCCCAGCGCGAGGCCCGCGGTATGCCAGGCGCCGAGAACGGGCGCGCCCGCCGCCGCGAGAAGGTCGCCGGACTCCCCCGCGAGACCGAGCCGGCCGTCGGCGTCGAACTTCAGCGCGCGATCCGGGCATCCGATCAGCGTCCGGCCCGCCGGCGGCGCTTCGAGGCGGAACTCGACATGGAGCCATGGATCGGCCGCCGCGATCGGTGCCGAGAACGTCGCCTCCAGCCAGGAGCCGATCGTCAGCGTCGCGGGCATGAGATCCGGCAGCGGCGGATCGAGCGCGAAGCCGGGCACCGCTTCATCCTCGATGAGCGACACGACGCGGACCCGCACGGCGGGACCTTCGCCGGAGAGATGAACGGAGGCGCTCGCTCCGGGCCGCACGCTCCACGGCGCGACATAGCCCGCGACGGCGAGATCGCGGTGATCGACCGGCTTCTTCATCGGACCTCCGAAGCGTGACGCCATCCCGTCCGCCACCGCCGAGGACAAGGCGGCGGACGGCGCCGGCGTTCATCGCACGGACGCGCCCGGCTGTCCGCCCCTCCTTCCGTCTCCGAAATTTTTCGCCGCGCATGTCACAGCGCCGCCCCCCGCCTCGTCTTGTCCGTGTCGCCATCGCGACGCAGTCAACCGGCCATGAAGGAGAGCCGCCATGTACCCCCGTCTCAACGCCCATCTCGTCGCGCCCGAAGCGATGAAGCCGATGTTCGCCCTCGAGGCCCATATCGCGGGCTGCGGGCTCGAGAAGAGCCTCATCGAGCTCGTCAAGACGCGTGCCTCGCAGATCAACGGGTGCGCCTTCTGCGTCCACATGCACACCCGCGACGCCCGCGCCGCCGGCGAGACCGAGGAGCGGCTCTATCTCCTCTCGGCGTGGCGGGAATCGCCGCTCTATAGTGAGCGCGAACGCGCCGCCCTCGCCTGGACGGAAGCCCTGACCCTGCTGCCGCAGACCGGCGCTCCGGACGAGGATTACGAGGGCCTGAAGGCGCACTTCACCGAGGTCGAGATCGTGAACCTGACGTTCCTCGTCGCCACCATCAACGCCTGGAACCGGTTCGGGGTCGGCTTCCGCCTCGTCCACCCGGTCGCCCGGCCGGCGGCGGCCTGACGCCATGACCGGTCCCGTGCCGCCCGCCGCCTCGGACGCCGCCGCGCGCTTCGAGCCGCTGCGCCGCCGCCTCGTCGGGCTCGCCTACCGCATGCTGGGTTCCCGCGCCGAGGCGGAGGACATCGTCCAGGACGCCTATCTGCGCTGGCACGGGACCGACCGCGAGGCGGTCGAGGACGCGGGCGCGTTCCTCAAGCGCGTCGTCACGCGGCTCTGCCTCGATAGACTCAAGGCGGCGCGGACCCGGCGCGAGACCTATGTCGGGCCGTGGCTGCCCGAACCGGTGCTCGCCGAGGACGTCCTCATCGATGCCGGCCCCTCCGGCATCGCCCACGATGTCGGGGTGGCGCTGATGCTCGCGCTCGAGCGGCTGAGCCCGCTCGAGCGCGCCGCCTTCCTGCTCCACGACGTCTTCGAACTCGGCTTCGACGAGGTCGCGCGCATCCTCGACCGCGACCCGTCCGCCTGCCGGCAGCTCGCCGTGCGCGCCCGCGATCACGTGGCGGCGGCGCGGCCGCGCTTCACGGTGTCGGAGAGCGAGGGGCGGCGCATCGCCGACGCCTTTCTCGCGGCGAGCCGCGGCGGCGATCTCGCCGCCCTGCAATCGATGCTCGCCGCGGACGCGGTGCTCCACACCGACGGCGGCGGCAAGCGCTCCTCGGCCCTGAACCGCGTGTTCGGCGGGGACAAGATCGCCCGCTTCTTCGCCGGCCTCGCCCGCAAGAACCGCCCCCCGAGCGCCGTGCGCCCCGCCACCATCAACGGCCTGCCCGGCTTCGTTACGATCGAGGCGGACGGCGTGCCCCAGACCACCGCGTTGGAGATCGGCCCCGCGGGCATCACGGCGGTCTATATCGTCCGCAACCCCGACAAACTCGGGCACATCCGCTGACGGGGCCACGCCCAGGTGCGGATCGCTTCTCCGTATGGGGCCACGACCTCTCCGAACCCTTCTCCCCGCCTGCGGGGAGAAGGTGGCGCGGAGCGCCGGATGAGGGGTTCTTCCCTTGTCTTCCTTTCGTTTAAGCAACTGATATAAAAAAGAAAGGTCCCCCTCATCCGCCCCTTCTGGGCACCTTCTCCCCAACGGGGAGAAGGAGACGGCGGCGCCGTGGAACCATGGGCGACAGTCTGCCCTCCCGGGCCGGATGGAGACGTAGGCGCGCGCGAGATTTTTCCAGCGAGGCCCCACCACCTCCCCCCGCACTGCCGGTACTTTACATATGTAATGTTATAACATAACTTATTTCGGACTCGGCGCTTCCGATTGACGGCACCCGAAGGCCATGACACGTTTCGTCTCAGCCACGGTCTCCCGAACCGCAAGATCGGGAGCTAAGAGGGAATCCGGTGCGCCGCACGGCAAATCCGGAGCTGCCCCCGCAACTGTCGGCGGCGAGTCGTCGTCCTTTTTTCGTCACTGGCCTCGCACGAGGCTGGGAAGACCGGACGACGGTGAAGACCCGCGAGCCAGGAGACCTGCCGTGGCCGGCCGTCCCGAAAGGGGCGCGTCCTTTGCCATCCTCGGGCGGGGTGCCCGCGGGATCGCGCGCGGCCCCGTTCCCCTGCACGCCCGAGATGGGTGCGCCGGCGAAGGGAAGGCCGCCCGTGTGACCGTGCCGCAGCCCCCCCGACAGCGCTTCGGAAGGTTCGGCCGGTGATCTCCCCTGTTCCCCTCGGGGCCCGACAACCGCTTCTCGATGCGGCCGGCGTTTCGTTCGCCGTCGGCGGCACGGCGTTGCTCGACGGCGTCGATCTGACGATCGGCCACGGCGAGCGGCTCGCCATCGTCGGCCCGAACGGGGCGGGCAAGACCACGCTTCTGCGCCTGCTCTGCGGCCGGATCGCGCCGACGCGCGGCCACGTCCGTCTCGACGGCCGCGAGCTCGCCCGTATCCCCCTCGCCGAGCGCGCCCGCCGGATCGCCGTCGTCGGCCAGAACGACCAGCCCGATGCGCGCCTCACCCTGACCGATTATGTCGATCTCGGCCGCACGCCCCACCGCGCCCGCGGCTCGGCCGAGGCCGACCGTGCGGCGGTCGCCCGAGCGCTCGCGACCGTCGGCCTCGGCGCCCTCGCCCACCGGGCGGTCGGCACCCTGTCCGGCGGCGAGCGGCAGCGCGCCGGCCTCGCCCGCGCCCTCGCCCAGGAGCCGACGCTGCTCGTCCTCGACGAGCCGACCAATCATCTCGACCCCCGCGCCCGCGCCGACCTGCTCGATCTCGTCCGCGATCTCGGCCTCACCGTGATCGCCGTGCTCCACGATCTCGCGCTGGTCAGCCCCTTCGCCGACCGCGTCGCGGTGCTGCAAGGCGGCCGCGTCGTCGCCCTCGACCGGCCGTCGACGGCGCTCGGCCGCGGCATCGTGCGCGCGGTGTTCGCCATGGATTGCTTCCCCGTCACCAACCCGACGACCGGGCGCCCCCTTCTCGTCTTCGACACCCCCGCCGCCTGATCTCCCGTTCCGACCCTCCCGCTCCCTTCAGAGAGACCCATGATTCTGTCCGCCTCGTCCGGCGCCCGCCGCGCCGCCGCCACCCTCCTGTTCGCCGCCGCCTTGCCCGTCGCCTTGGCCACCGCCCTGCCGGCCGCGGCCCAGACCTTTCCCGTCACCGTCGAGAATTGCGGGCGCACGCTGACCTTCGACGCGCCGCCGAAGCGCGCCGTCATCAACGACATCAACATGAGCGAGATGGCGTTCGCGCTGCATCTCCAGCCGAACATGATCGGCGTCACCGGCATCACCGGCTGGTACAAGGTGACGCCCGCCTTCAAGGCGGAGCTCGGCGCCATCCTCGAGCTCTCACCCAAATATCCGAGCCTCGAGACGCTGGTCGCCGCCGATCCCGATTTCTTCTTCGCCGGCTGGTATTACGGCATGAAGCCGGGCGGCGAGGTGACGCCGGACACGCTCGCGGCGAAAGGCATCAAGACCTACGTGCTGACCGAGAGCTGCGCCCAGGTCGACAAGAGCCGGCCGCCGGCGAGCATGGACCTGCTCTACACCGACGAGCTCGCGCTCGGCCGCATCTTCGGCAAGGAGGCCGACGCCAACGCCCTGGTCGACGGCTGGAAGGCCCGCCTCGCGACCGTCTCCAAGGCCGTGAAGGACGCGCCGCGCACCACCGTGTTCGTCTACGATTCCGGCGAGGACAAGCCGTTCACCGCCGGCAAATTCGCGATGCCTTCGGCGATCATCGACGCCGCCGGCGGGCGCAACGTCGTCGGCGACCTGCCGATGAGCTGGGGCACCACCTCGTGGGAGGACGTCGCCGTGCGCAACCCGCAATTCCTCATCCTGCTCGATTACCAGGACGGCGGCGGCTACAAGAAGCTGCTCGATTTCCTCGAGGCGCACCCCGCCATGAAGGAGACCGACGCGGTGAAGAACAAGCGCTTCATCCCGCTGCGCTACGAGCAGCTCACGCCCGGGCCCGCCAACATCGAGGCGGTCGAGAAGCTCGCCCGCGCGCTGCACCCGGACGCCTTCAAGGCGGATGCGGCGGCGGCGCCGGCCGCGGCGCAATAGGCCTCGCGATGCACGGCCGGTCCCTCGCCCTCCTCTGGCTCGGCGGCGTCCTCGTGGTCGCCGCACTCGCGATCGCCGGGATCGCCGAGGGATCGACCCCGCTCGCCTTGGGCGACGTCGCCCGCACCCTCGTCGGGCGCATCGTGCCCGGCGTCGCCGACGGCGTCGCGGCCCCGGTCGCCCGCATCGTGATCGATCTCAGGGTTCCGCGTGTTCTCCTCGCGATCGCGGTCGGCGCGGGCCTCGCCGTCGTCGGCGCCCTCCTGCAAACGACGACCCGCAACGACCTCGCCGATCCCTTCCTGTTCGGCCTCTCCTCGGGCGCGGCGGCGGGCGCGGCCTCGGTCATCACCGTGTTCGGCGACCGGCTCGGCATTTGGACGCTGCCGATCGCCGCCTTCGCCGGCGCCCTCGTCGCCGCCGCGGCGGTGCTCGCCCTCGTCACCAACCAGGAAGGGCGCGGCCCGGAACGGCTGGTGCTCGCGGGCCTCGCCGTCTCCTTCCTGTTCGGCGCGCTCACCACCTATCTCGTGTTCGCCGGCGACCAGCGCGCCGCCTATTCGGTGCTGTTCTGGTCGGCCGGCGGGCTCGGGCTCGCGAGCTGGGACAACCTGCCGCTCGCGGCCGCCGGTGCCGGCGTCGCGATCCTCGCCGGCCTCCTCCTGCGCCACCGGCTCGACGCCATGCTCGCCGGCGAGGACACCGCCCGCTCTCTCGGCGTCGATGTCGGGCGGCTGCGCCTCGTCGTCTTCGCTCTCGCCGCGCTCTCGACCGCCGCCCTGGTCGCCCTCTCCGGCGTGATCGGCTTCATCGGGCTGATGGTGCCGCACATCGCCCGCGCCCTCGCCGGCGTGCGCCACGGCGCGCTCGTGATCACCTCTGCCCTCGTCGGCGCCGCCGCGCTCCTCGCCGGCGATCTCGCGAGCCGCACCCTGCTCGCGCCCCAGGAGCTCCCCGTGGGCATCGTCACCGCCTCGGCGGGGCCGTGTTCGTGCTCGCCATGCTGATGCGGCGCTGACAGGGGCGTGAATTGGGCCGATTTCGGGCAAGCCCGCGGCCACCGCCCTTGACCTCGCTCCGATCCGGACCCAAAAAGCGGCCCACGTTTTAAGAAAATTGCGTGCGCTTCCCAAGGAGACGGTCATGAAGTTCATGAAGTGGGCGCTCGTCGCCGCGGCGCTCGGTGCGTCGAGCGTCGCCGCGCAGGCGGCCGACATCAAGATCGGCGTCGCCGAGGCCCTGTCCGGCCTCGCCGCCCAATACGGCGCGGCGATCCGCAACGGCTTCACGCTCGCGGCCGACGAGATCAACGCGAGCGGCGGCATCAACGGCGACAAGATCGTGCTCGTCGTCGAGGACGAGCAGGGCAAGAAGGAAGAGGCGATCAACGTCTTCAAGAAGCTGATCTTCCAGGACAAGGTGCTGATGCTGTTCGGCCCGACCCTGTCGAACTCGGCGCAGGCGGCCGATCCGATCGCCCAGGCTTCGAAGACCGTGGTATTCGGCACCTCGAACACCGCCGACGGCATCACCTCGATCGGCGACTACGTGTTCCGCAACTCCGTGACCGAGGCCGACGTGCTGCCGGTGACGCTCAAGACCGTCGTCGAGAAGGCCGGGGTCAAGAAGGTCGCGGTGCTTTACGGCAACGACGACGTCTTCACCAAGTCCGGCTACGACAATTTCAAGAAGGCGCTCGAGGCGCAGAACATCCCGGTTACGACGACCGAGACGTTCGCCAAGGGCGACGTCGACTTCAAGGCCCAGCTCACCAAGATCAAGGCCTCGAACCCGGACGCGATCGTGCTCTCGGCGCTGATCGCGGAGGGCGCTCCGATCATGGTGCAGGCCCGCCAGCTCGGCATCACGCTGCCCTTCATCGGCGGCAATGGCATGAACTCGGTCAAGATCTTCGACCTCGCCAAGGGCGCCGCGGACGGCCTGTGGGTCGGCTCGCCGTGGTCGATCGGCAACACGACGCCGGAGAACACCGCCTTCATCGACGCCTACACGAAGAAGTTCGGCAACCCGCCGGACCAGTTCGCCGCCCAGGCCTACGACGCGCTGCACATCACGGCGCAGGCGCTGAAGAGCGTGAAGCTGTCGGGTGATCTCGCCGCCGACCGCAAGGCGGTGCGCGACGCCCTCCCCGCGGTGACCTGGACCGGTGCCACCGGGCCGTTCAAGTTCCGTCAGGCGACCAACAAGGCGGGCAAGCCGGCCGGCTACGACGCCGACCAGACCCCGATCGTGATGGTGACGAAGGACGGCAAGTACACCATCGTCAGCGGCTCGTGACGGCGCGATCGGCCTCCCCTCCCTTCTCCCCGCTCGCAGGGAGAAGGGGGCCCGAAAGGGCCGGATGAGGGGCCAAGTTCACCCCCTCATCTCGGCACTCCAAGAGAAATCCCCTCATCCGCCCCTCCGGGGCACCTTCTCCCCCGCGGGGAGAAGGGTCCGCGCCGCGGAGGAACCCTGACGATGGCGCAATGACGGGGAGAGGTGGTCGCGCTCTCGCCACCGCACTCCGCGCCCCTGATGCCGATCCGCCTCCGGCGCGTCCCCGATCCCCATCCCGCCCGGCCCTCGGGCGGGATTTCTCGAAGAAGACCCCCGCGATGCTCGCCCAACAGCTCGTCAACGCCCTCTCCCTCGGCTGCGTCTATGCCTTGTTCGCGCTCGGCTTCACGCTGGTGTTCGGGGTGCTCGGCATCATCAACCTGTCCCACGGGGCGGTCTTCATGGTGGGAGCCTATGCGGCGCTCGAGGCGGTGACGGCGCTCGACCTGCCGCTTGCCGCCGCGCTCGTGCTCGCCTTCGTGGCGAGCGGGGTGCTCGGGCTTCTCATCGATCTTCTGGTGCTCGCACCGCTCAGGCGGCGAAACGCCCCCCATCTCATTCCGATGATCGCGACGATCGGCTGCGCCATCGCCCTCAACAGCGCGGCCCAGGGGCTGTTCGGCGCCGACAATCTGCGCTTTCCCGACGGGCTGGTGCCGAGCGACGCGCTCAGCCTCGGCGACATCACCGTGACGCCGGTCGAGATCGGCATCGTCGTCGCCTCGTTCGTCATCATGGCGCTGATGCTGATCGTGCTGCGCCGCAGCCAGGTCGGCCGGGCGCTGCGCGCCATCGCCGAATCCCCAAAGGCCGCCGCCCTGCTCGGCATCAATGTCGAAGGCCTGTTCCGCGCCACCTCGTTCATCGCCGCCGGGCTCGGCGGCGCGGCGGGCGTGATGATCGGGCTCTATTCCAACGCGGTCTATCCGCTGATGGGCCAGCCGATGCTGCACAAGGGCATCGCCGTCATCATCCTCGGCGGCATGGGCGACATCCGCGGCGCCCTGATCGGCGGCCTCTTCCTCGGCTTCGCCGAGGTGTTCGCGGTCGCCTATGTCGGCTCGACCATGCGCGACGCGGTCGCCTTCGGGCTCCTGTTCCTGATCCTGCTCGTCCGCCCCCAGGGGCTGTTCGGCAAGGTCGCCGAGCGCAAGGCCTGACCCGATGGACGCGCTTTCCGCTCATTTCGACGAGTTCTGGTCGGTCTATTCGAACCTCGTCCTCTCGCTCGGCATCAACGCCCTGCTCGCCCTGTCGATCTGGCTGACGCTCGCCTGCGGCCTGCTCGCCATGGCGAACGCCGCCTTCATGGGCATCGGCGCCTACACCGCCGCCCTGATGACGATGAACTACGACACGCCGTTCGCCGCCTCGCTCGCCGGCGGCATGATCGCGCCGGCCTTCGTCGCCCTCGTCATCGGCATCCCGGTGCTGCGCCTCAACGGCGTCTATCTCGCCATGGCGACGCTCGGTTTCGGCGAGGTGGTGCGCGTCGTCATCCTCAACACGGAGGACCTGACCGGCGGCGCGCTCGGCCTCAACGGCATCCCCCAGCTCACCGAATGGTGGCACGTGGCGCTCGCCGTCATCGTCGTCGTCTTCGTGCTGCACCGCCTCAAGGTCTCGAAGGTCGGCCGCGCCTTCGAGGCGATCAAGGCGGACGAGACCGCGGCCTCGCTGATGGGCATCGACGTGCGCGCCCACAAGCTCCTCGCCTTCGTGCTCGGCGGCGCGATCGCCGGGCTCGCCGGGGCGCTCAACGCCCACCTGACCTTCTTCATCGGCCCGCAGGAATACGGCTTCGACCGCGGCGTCGAAATCCTGACCATGGCGATCCTCGGCGGCACCGGCGGCATCGCCGGCCCGGTCATCGGCGCGGTGTTCCTGACGCTGCTGCCGGAAGTGCTGCGCGGCCTGTCCGATTTCCGCACCATCGTGAACGGGCTGATCCTCGTCGTCGTCGTGCTGTTCCTGCCCAAGGGGCTGTGGGACCCGGCGCGGTTCCGCCGCCTCTTCGGCCGCCGCGAGGTGCGCCCGTGCTGAGGCTCGACACGGTTTCCAAGCGCTTCGGCGGCCTCAAGGTGCTCGAAGACGTCAGCCTCGAGGTGCCCGAGGGCGAGATCTTCGGGCTGATCGGGCCGAACGGCGCCGGCAAGACGACGGTGTTCAACCTCATCACCGGCCTGATCGCGCCGACCTCGGGCGCGATCACCCTCGACGGCACCTCGCTCGTCGGGCTGCCGCCCCACAAGATCACCCGGCGCGGGATCGCCCGCACCTTCCAGAACATCCGCATCTTCAAGGAGATGAGCCTCATCGAGAACGTTCTCGTCGGGGTTCACCGCCACATCCGCTACGGCGCGGCCGGCCTCCTCTTCTCGCTGCCCGGCTACCGCGCGGCCGAGCGCGGCGCCCGCGAGCGCGCCCACGAGCTGCTCGGCTGGGTCGGCCTCGACGCCAAGGCCTCCGAGATCGCCGACAACCTCTCCTACGGCGAGCAGCGGCGGCTCGAGATCGCCCGCGCCCTCGCCACCGAGCCGAAGCTACTCCTGCTCGACGAGCCGGTCGCCGGCATGAACCCGGCCGAGAAGACCGAGCTGATGGAGGCGATCACCGCCATCAACCGCCGCGGCTTCACCATCTTCATGATCGAGCACGACATGCGCTTCGTGATGGGCCTGTGCCGGCGCATCGCCGTCCTCAATTTCGGCAGCATCATCACCTGCGACCGGCCGGAGGCCGTGCGCGCCGACCCGCGCGTCATCGAGGCCTATCTCGGCCGCGACGACGACGCGCCGGTGAGGGGCGCGGAGGCCGGTCGATGAGCGCGCTTCTCGAAGTCTCCGGCCTCGCCGTCGCGTACGGCCACGTCCAGGCCGTGAAGGGCATCGATTTCTCCCTCGCCAAGGGCGAAGTGACGACCCTCGTCGGTGCCAACGGCGCCGGCAAGTCGACCACCCTGCTCGCCCTCTCCGGCCTGGTGCCGAAGGCGGCCGGCAGCATCCGCTTCGAGGGCGAGGACATCACGCGTCTTCCCGCCCACCGCATCGTCGACCGCGGCATCGTCCAAGTCGCCGAGGGCCGGGCGATCCTCACCACCATGAGCGTGCGCGAGAACCTCGAACTCGGCGCCTATCGCCGCCGCGACCGGGCGGCCGCGAAGGCCGATTTCGACCGCATGCTCGATCTCTTCCCGCGCCTCAAGGAGCGGCTCGACGGCACGGCGGGCAACCTGTCGGGCGGCGAACAGCAGATGCTCGCGATCGCCCGCGCGCTGATGGCCCGTCCGCGCCTCCTCCTTCTCGACGAGCCCTCGATGGGCCTCGCGCCGCTGATCGTGCAGGAGATCTTCCGCATTCTCGCCGCCATCAACGCCGAGGGGCTGACGGTCTTCCTCGTCGAGCAGAACGTGCGCCAGGCGCTCAAGCTCGCCCGCCGCGCCTACGTGCTCGAAACCGGCGAGATCGTGCTCGACGGCACCGGCGCCGAACTCCTCGACCATCCCCGCGTGCTCGAAGCCTATCTCGGCGTTTGACGGTGGGGCGTCGGCGGAGCGAGCCCCTACCAACGGCTAATGGTGCCGCTCCGCTTGATCTGGCTCATTTCCCCGCGCCGCCCGATGCCCCATCCCACGCGAATGGGATAAGCTCGGGTGAGAAACAAGACCGGGGAAACGCCGTGAAGGACATTCTGGAGAAGCTCTCCGAGCGCCGGGCCAAGGCCCGGCTCGGCGGCGGCGAAGCGCGCATCGTCGCCCAGCACCGCCGCGGCAAGCTCACCGCGCGGGAGCGCATCGAGCTTCTTCTCGACGAGGGCTCCTTCGAGGAATTCGACACCTTCGTCGAGCACCGCTGCGACGATTTCGGCATGGAGAAGACGAAGGTCCCCGGCGACGGCGTCGTCACCGGCTGGGGCACCATCAACGGCCGTGTCGTCTTCGTGTTCGCCAAGGATTTCACGGTGTTCGGCGGCTCGCTGTCGGAGACCCACGCCCGCAAGATCACCAAGATCCAGGACATGGCGCTGAAGGCGCAGGCGCCGATCATCGGCCTGTTCGATGCCGGTGGCGCCCGCATCCAAGAAGGCGTCGCGGCGCTCGCCGGCTACGGCGACGTCTTCCACCTCAACGTCGCGGCCTCCGGCGTCATCCCGCAGATCTCCGTCATTCTCGGCCCCTGCGCCGGCGGCGACGTCTATTCCCCGGCGATGACCGACTTCATCTTCATGGTGCGCGACACGAGCTACATGTTCGTGACCGGCCCGGACGTCGTGAAGACGGTGACGAACGAGACCGTGACGGCCGAGGAGCTCGGCGGTGCGAGCGTCCACACGGTGCGCTCCTCGGTCGCCGACGGGGCCTACGACAACGACGTCGAATGCCTGCTCGACATCCGCCGCTTCATGGATTTCCTGCCCTCGAACAACGTGACCGGCGTGCCCGAATGGCCGTCGTTCGACGATCCGGACCGGGCCGAGCCCTCGCTCGACACCCTGGTTCCCGACAACGCCAACAAGCCCTACGACGTCAAGGAACTGATCCTGAAGACGGTCGACGAGGGCGATTTCTTCGAGATCCAGGCGGGCTTCGCCAAGAACATCGTGATCGGCTTCGGCCGCATCGAGGGCCGCACCGTCGGCATCGTGGCGAACCAGCCGATGGTGCTCGCCGGCGTGCTCGATTCCGACGCCTCCCGCAAGGCGGCCCGCTTCGTCCGCTTCTGCGACTGCTTCGAGATCCCGATCGTCACCTTCGTCGACGTGCCGGGCTTCCTGCCGGGCACGGCGCAGGAATATGGCGGCCTCATCAAGCACGGCGCCAAGCTCCTGTTCGCCTATTCCCAGGCGACGGTGCCGAAGGTGACGGTGATCACCCGCAAGGCGTTCGGCGGCGCCTACGACGTGATGGCCTCCAAGCATGTCGGCGCCGACGTGAACTATGCCTGGCCGACCGCCCAGATCGCGGTGATGGGCGCCAAGGGCGCGGTCGAGATCATCTTCCGCCAGGACATCGGCGATCCGGAGCTGATCGCCGCCCGCACCAAGGAATACGAGGATCGCTTCCTCTCGCCGTTCGTCGCGGCCGAGCGCGGCTATATCGACGAGGTCATCATGCCCCGCTCGACGCGCCGCCGCCTCGCCCGGGCGCTGGCGCTGCTGCGCGACAAGGCGGTGCCGCCGCCGCGGCGCAAGCACGACAACATCCCGCTCTGACCCAAGCCCGTCCGGATCCCCGCCATGTGCGCCGCGCGCGCCCATCCGAGACAGTGTTCGTCGGCCTGCCCGGGTGACAGCCCCGGGGGGAGCGCGGCCTCCGCCGTGGCGGGCCGCTCAGCCCGCCCGGTCGAGGCTTTCGACGGTGCCGAGGCCGGGGCCGCGCAGGGTCCGCTGACGGCGACCTTCCCGCTCGACCGCGCGAAAGACGCGCAGGAAATTGCCGCCGGCGAGGCCGACGACCGCGTCGTCGCTCCAGCCGCGGCGGATCATCTCGGCGATCAGGTGCGGGAAGCGGCCGACATGTTCGAGCCCGGCCGGCGTCGGCCCGCCGAAGAAGTCCGAGCCGATGCCGACGTGGGCGAGGCCGGCCTTGTCGGCGAGATATTCGATGTGGCCGGCGAGGTCTTCGAGGCTCGCCGGGGCGGCGGGGCTCTGTGTTCCCGCCGGGCGGATGAACTTCGGCACGAAGGTCGCCATGACGATCCCGCCATTGTCCTTCACGCGGGCGAGCACGTCGTCGGGCACGTTGCGGGGGTGATCGCAGAGCGCTCGGGCGTTCGAGTGGGAGAACACGACGGGCGCGGTCGAGATATCGAGCACCTGACGCATCACGTCGGCGGAGACGTGGGCGAGGTCGACGATCATGCCGAGCCGGTTCAGTTCGGCGATGACCGCGCGGCCGAAGGCGGTGAGGCCGCCGTGGCGCGCCCGGTCGGTCGCCGAATCGACCCAGTCGAGGGATTCGTTGTGGCAGAGCGTCATCAGGCGGGCGCCGGCGGCGTGCCAGATGCGCAACGGGGCGAGGCTGTTCTCGAGCCCGACGCCGCCCTCGACGGTGATGAAGGAGGCGATCTTGCCCGCCTTCTTGGCGCGCACCACGTCGCTCGCCTTGACGGCCGGCAGGAAGGTCTCCGGGTGGGCCTCGTTCATGCGGCGGATGAGGTCGATCTGTTCGAGCACCGCGCGGCCGGGATGCGGGATCGCGGTCGGCAGGAACGCCGCCCAGAACTGCGCCGCGACCTTGCCCTCGCGCAGGCGCGGGATGTCGGTGTCGGTTTCCTGGTGGGCGCGGTTGAGATCGTAGCCGACCACGTCGCCGCGGGCGGCCTCGCGGATAACCCAGGGCAGGTCGTTGTGGCCGTCGACGAGGGGGGCGGCGTCGAGCAGCGCGAGCGCCTTGTCGAGCGCGGGATCGGACCGGCGGGCTCCGGTCGGTGCGGTTTTGCTCACGAATCTCTCCCTCGCCGCGATGGAAGCGCGGACCATCCTCCCTCCGCCGGCGCGGCGCAAGGGTGGCGCGCGGGCGGGCGCCACCTCCCGTCCGCACGGCGCCCCACCCTCCCCTGTCAGGGGGAGGGTCGGCGGCCGAAGGCCGACGGGGTGGGGTCGCGGCGCCGCAGGCGCCGCCGGGCTGGACACGAGATCCGTTTCGCCCGTGGCACGCACCCCACCCCGCCGCTGCGCGGCGACCCTCCCCTGGCAGGGGAGGGTGGGGCGCCGTGTTTTTGGTTTCGGGCGTTTGTCGATCTCGCCCCACCCCCACCCCGCCTTCCCTCGTTTCCACGCTCTCCCCCTCGCATAAGAAGAAGCACGCGGCATGTTCCAGAAGATCCTGATCGCCAACCGCGGGGAAATCGCCTGCCGGATCATCCGCACCGCGCGGCGCCTCGGCATCAAGACCGTCGCGGTCTATTCCGAAGCCGATCGCGATGCGCTCCATGTCGAGATGGCCGACGAGGCGGTCGCCATCGGGCCGGCGGCGGCGGCGCAATCCTATCTCTCGATCGAGCGCATCGTGGAGGCGTGCCGCACAACCGGTGCCGAGGCGGTGCATCCGGGCTACGGCTTCCTGTCGGAGCGCGCCGCCTTCGCCGAGGCGCTCGAGGCCGCCGGCATCGTCTTCATCGGTCCGAACCCCAAGGCCATCGAGGCGATGGGCGACAAGATCGAATCGAAGAAGTTCGCGGCCGCCGCGAACGTCTCCACCGTGCCCGGCCATCTCGGCATCATCGAAAGCCCGGAGGAGGCCGTCACGATCGCCGGGCGGATCGGCTATCCGGTGATGATCAAGGCGAGCGCCGGCGGCGGCGGCAAGGGCATGCGCGTCGCCTTCTCCGACGGCGAGGTGCACGAAGGCTTCGCCCGCGCCCGCTCGGAGGCGGCGTCCTCGTTCGGCGACGACCGCGTCTTCATCGAGAAGTTCATCACCAATCCCCGCCACATCGAGATCCAGGTCCTCGCCGACAAGCACGGCAACGTCGTCTATCTCGGCGAGCGCGAATGCTCGGTGCAGCGGCGCAACCAGAAGGTCATCGAGGAGGCCCCCTCGCCGCTCCTCGACGCCGAGACGCGGCGCATCATGGGCGAGCAGGCCGTCGCCCTCGCCCGCGCGGTGGGCTACGATTCCGCCGGAACGGTCGAGTTCGTCGCCGGGCAGGACCGGTCCTTCTACTTCCTCGAAATGAACACCCGCCTCCAGGTGGAGCACCCGGTGACCGAGCTCGTCACCGGGCTCGACCTCGTCGAGGAGATGATCCGCATCGCCGCCGGTGAGCCGCTCCGCTTCGGGCAGGCCGACGTGCGGCTCGACGGCTGGGCGGTGGAGAGCCGCATCTACGCCGAGGACCCGACCCGCAACTTCCTGCCCTCGACCGGCCGGCTCGTGACCTATCGTCCGCCCGCCGAGGGGACGAGCGGCGGCGTCACCGTGCGCAACGATACCGGCGTCGAGGAGGGCGGCGAGATCTCGATCCACTACGATCCGATGATCGCCAAGCTCGTCACCCACGCACCGACGCGGAGTGCCGCGATCGAGGCCCAGGCGGCGGCGCTCGATGCTTTCGCGATCGACGGCATCCGCCACAACATTCCCTTCCTCGCCGCCCTGATGGCCCATCCGCGCTGGAAGTCGGGCGCGCTCTCGACCGGCTTCATCGCCGAGGAATTCCCGCAAGGCTTCACCCCGGCGGTGCCCGAAGGCGCGGACGCGTTCCGCCTCGCCGCCGTCGCGGCGGTGATGGACGACACCCTGAACCGCCGCAAGCGCCGGATTTCCGGGCAGATCCGTCACGCCCACGCGGTCCGTTTCAGCCGCGACCGGGTGGTGGCGCTCGGCGCCGCGAAACGCGCCTGCGAGATCGAGGACGGGCCGGGCGAGAGCCTGATCGTCTCCTTCGCCGACGGCCCGACGCTCGCGGTCGCGAGCCGCTGGCGGCCGGGGAGCCCGGTGTGGACCGGCACCGTCGACGGCAAGCCGATCGCCGTGCAGGTGCGCCTCATCCCGGCGGCGTGCGCCTCGCCCAGGGCGGCGCGGAAGCGGAGGCGCGGGTCTATACCGGGCGCGAGGCCGAGCTCGCCGCGCTGATGCCGGTCAAGGTGCCGCCCGACACCTCGAAATTCGTGCTCTGCCCGATGCCGGGCCTCGTCAAGGCGATCGCCGTGACCCAGGGCCAGGCGGTGAAGGCCGGTGAGATGGTGGCGATCGTCGAGGCGATGAAGATGGAGAATGTGCTGCGCGCCGAGCGGGACGGCACCGTCGCCCGGGTCGCCGCCAAGGAGGGCGACAGTCTCGCGGTCGATGCGGTGATCCTCGAATTCGCCTGATCGCGGGCGAAGTCCGAAGGAGCTGTGCCAATGACGGGCGGAGCCCGAAGGAGTTGGGCGATGACGGCAAAGACGACGGCGACAACCGAAGCGGCCGGGACCCTCCCCGCCGATCTCGACGGCCTCCTCGCCGGCTTTCCCGCGGCGACGCGGGAGGCGTGGCTGAAGGCGGTCGAACGGGTGCTGAAGGGCGCCGATTTCGACGCGACGCTGGTCACCCGCACCCGCGACGGCATCGTCGTCGCGCCCCTGGTGGCGCCCGCCCCCGGCACGCCGGCCGACGCGATCCTGACCCGGCCGGCGGCGCCCTGGACGATCTTCCAGCGCGTCGATCACCCCGATTCCGCGGAGGCCGCCGCGCTCGCCCGCGGCGATCTCGGCGGCGGCGCGAACGGGCTGACGCTGGTGTTTTCCCGCGCCCGCTCGGCCCGCGGCTTCGGCCTGCCGGCGTCCGATCCCAAAGCGGTCGCTGACGCCCTCGACGGCATCGCCCTCGACCAGGTGGCGCTGCGGCTCGATGCCGGGCCGGACGGGCTCGACGCGGCGCGGCAGGTGCTCGCCCTCGCCGAGCGGCAGCGCCTCGAGTTCGGAGCGCTCGACGTCGATTTCGGCTTCGACGCCTCGGGGACCGGGGCCTGGGCGGGGCAGGACGGCACGGCGCTGACCCCGGCGATCGGCGGCTTCGTCGCCGAGATCGTCGGCCGCGGCTTCAAGAGCCGCGCGCTCCTCGCCGACGGCCGGCCCTGGCACGAGGCCGGCGGCACCGAGGGCCAGGAGCTCGGAGCGGTTCTCGCGAGCGGCCTCGCCAAGCTCAAGGTGCTGACGGGTGCCGGCCTGGACATCGAGGCGGCGCGGCGCCAGATCGCCTTCCTGCTCGTCGCCGACGTCGACCTCTACGGCACCATCGCCAAGCTGCGCGCCTTCCGCCGGCTGTGGGCGCGAGTCGAGCATGCCTGCGGCCTCGCGCCCCGACCGGTCCGGCTCCACGCCGAGACCGCGTGGCGGATGATGACGCGGCGCGATCCGTGGTCGAACCTGTTGCGGACGAGTCTCGCCGTGCTCGGTGCCGGGCTCGGCGGCGCCGATGCGGTGCAGGCGACGCCCTTCACCGCGGCGCTCGGCCTGCCGGATGCCTTCGCCCGCCGCCTCGCCCGCCATCTCGGCACCCTGATGATCGAGGAGGCGAACCTGACGCGCGTCGCCGATCCGGCCGCGGGCGCCGGCGCGATCGAGGCGCTGACCGACGGCTACGAGCGCGCCGGGTGGGACGAATTCCGCGCCATCGAGGCGGACGGCGGGCTCCTCGCGAGCCTCGCCGCCGGCCGCTTCCAGGCCCGCCTCGCGACCGCGCGCACAGGTCTCGAAGCCGAGGTCGCGGAGGGCCGCCGACCGATCGTCGGCACCACGCTGTTTCCCGATCCGCGAGAGGCGCCGGTCGCCGTGCTCGCGCCCGCACCCGATCTCGAAATCCCCGCCGGGGCCCTTCCCTCGATCCGCCTCGCCGCCCCCCACGAGGCGGGACGGGCCGCGCCCGCTCAGGAGGCCGCGCGATGACGAGCGCCTTTCCCTTCCCCGATTTCGCCGCGCTGGCTCTCGACGCCGCGCCGCTGCCGCCCGCCCCGCCCGAAGGTCGCGCGGCCGGCAGCCCACCCTGGCTCACGCCGGAAGGCCTCGCGGTGAAGGCGCACTATGGCCCCGCCGACCGCGCGGGCCTCGCCTTCGCGGAGGGCTATCCCGGCTTCGCGCCGTTCGTGCGCGGCCCCTATCCGACGATGTACGTCAACCAGCCGTGGACCATCCGGCAATATGCCGGGTTCTCGACGGCCGAGGATTCCAACGCCTTCTACCGGCGCAACCTCGCCGCCGGGCAGAAGGGGCTCTCGATCGCCTTCGATCTCGCCACCCACCGCGGCTACGACAGCGACCATCCCCGCGTCGCCGGCGATGTCGGCATGGCGGGCGTCGCGATCGATTCCATCTACGACATGCGCATCCTGTTCGACGGCATCCCGCTCGGCGACATCAGCGTGTCGATGACGATGAACGGCGCGGTGCTGCCGGTGATGGCGCTCTACATCGTCGCCGCGGAGGAGCAGGGCGTGCCGCCCGCCGCCCTCTCCGGCACGATCCAGAACGACATCCTCAAAGAATTCATGGTGCGCAACACCTACATCTACCCGCCCGGGCCTTCGATGCGCATCATCTCGGACATCTTCGCCTACACGGCGGCGGAGATGCCGAAGTTCAACTCGATCTCGATCTCCGGCTATCACATGCAGGAGGCCGGGGCGACGCAGGACCTCGAGCTCGCCTACACGCTCGCCGACGGCGTCGATTATGTCCGCGCCGGCATCGCCGCCGGGCTCGACGTCGACGCCTTCGCGCCGCGGCTGTCGTTCTTCTGGGGCATCGGCATGAATGCCTTCATGGAGATCGCCAAGCTGCGCGCCGGGCGGCTCCTGTGGGCGGGGCTGATGCGGCGCTTCGCGCCGAAATCCGACAAGTCACTCGCTTTGCGCGCCCATTGCCAGACCTCGGGCTGGTCGCTCGCGGCCCAGGACCCGTTCAACAACGTCGCCCGCACGATGATCGAGGCGTTCGCCGCGACCGCGGGCCAGACCCAATCGCTCCACACCAACGCCCTCGACGAGGCCTTGGCGCTGCCGACCGACTTCTCCGCCCGCATCGCCCGCAACACCCAGATCGTGCTCGCCCGCGAAAGCGGCATCACCCGCTCGATCGATCCGTGGGGCGGCTCGTTCCTGGTCGAACGCCTGACCGCCGATCTCGCGGCGCGCGCGCTCGAGCACATCGGCGAGGTCGAAGCGCTCGGCGGCATGGCGAAGGCGATCGAGGCCGGCATTCCGAAGCTGCGCATCGAGGAGGCCGCCGCGCGCACCCAGGCCCGCATCGATGCCGGCGTGCAGACGGTCGTCGGCATCAACAAATATCGCCTCGCCGAAGAGGCGCCGCTCGCGGTCCTCAAGGTCGACAATTCCGCCGTCCGTGCCGCGCAGATCGCCAAGCTCGACCGGCTCAAGGCCGAGCGCGATCCCGCCGCCGTCAGTGCGGCCCTCGCCGCGCTGACCGCCGCGGCGCGGGAGGGGCACGGCAACCTGCTCGCCTTGTCGGTCGCCGCCGCGCGCGCCAAGGCGACCGTCGGCGAGATGTCCGCGGCGCTCGAAGCGGCCTATGGCCGCCACCGCGCCGAAATCCGCACCGCCGCCGGCGTCTATGAGGCGGAGGCGTCGGCGAAGGACCCGGCCTTCGAGGCGGAGATCGTGGCGGTGCGCGCCCTCGTCGCCGATTTCCGCGAGATGGCCGGCCGGCCGCCGCGCATCCTCGTCGCCAAGGTCGGCCAGGATGGCCACGACCGCGGTCAGAAGGTGGTGGCGTCCGCCTTCGCCGATCTCGGCTTCGAGGTCGTCATCGGCCCGCTGTTCGCGAGCCCCGACGAGGTCGCCGACCACGCCGTCGCCGCGGACGTGCACGTCGTCGGCGTCTCGTCGCTCGCCGCCGGCCACCGCACGCTGGTGCCGGCGCTCGTCACCGCGCTCGCCGAACGCGGCCGCGCCGAGATCATGGTGGTGGTCGGCGGGGTGATCCCGCCCGACGACGTGGACGATCTCCTCGCCGCCGGCGCGACGGGCGTCTTCCCGCCGGGCACCGTCGTCACCGACGCCGCCCGCGCCGTGCTCGAACGCCTCTCCGCCCGCCTCGGCTTCGCCCAGAAGACGCCGGCGGATTATCGGGGATAGCCAACGGGCACCGCACACTGACCTTGGTCGAGCGCTCCGACAAAATAGCCTTGCCGGACGCGTTTTTGCGTTCGCTCAAGGTCGTCCTCGGCCCGGCCGGCTATCGAATGGACGGGCGCGCGGTGGGTGCGCCCGGCGGGACGAGACCCGCCTGCTCCGGCGACGGCAGCCCATGCTCGGCACCGCCACCCTTTCGATTGTCGAGAGCGTCCCCTTCCGGTTCAGTGGCGGAACGAAACCGCACGGAACCAAAAGGGGGAACGCTTCCATGGCGCATTCGAAAGGAACGGCGCATTCGAAGGGGATGGGGCATCCGAAAGGGGCGGCGCAGTCTAAGGGAAAGGCTCGGTCGAAGGGGACCCCCGCGTCGGCCGAACCCGAGGCCCGCTCGCTCGGCTTCTGGACCTGCACGGCGCTCGTCATCGGCAACGTGGTCGGGTCCGGCTTCTTCCTCATTCCGGCCGCGCTGGCACCCTATGGCGCCGTCGCCCTGATCGGCTGGGTCGCCATGTCGTTCGGCGCGGTGGCGCTCGCCCTCGTGTTCGCCCGGCTGTCGCGCATTGCGCCCGCCGCCGGCGGACCCTACGCCTTCACCCGGCTCGGCTTCGGCGAGTTCGCCGGGTTCCTCATCGCCTGGGGCTACTGGATCTCGATCTGGGCGTCCCAGCCGGCGATCGCGCTCGCCTTCGCGGGCTATCTCGAATCCCTGATCCCCGGCCTTCAGGGGATGAAAGGGGCGACGACGATCATCGCCCTCGCCTCGATGTGGTTCGTCGCCGCGATCAACCTGCGCGGCGTCAAGGAGGCGGGCCGCTTCCAGCTCGCCATGGTCGCGATCAAGATCGTGCCCTTCCTCGCCATCGCCACGATCGGGCTCCTGTGGGTCGACTGGAACCGCTTCGTCCCGATCAATCCGACCGGCCAATCGTTCTGGGCGGCGCTCTCGGCAACTGCGCCGCTCACCATGTTCGCCTTCCTCGGCATCGAGTCCGCGACGGTGCCGGCCGGCGACGTGAAGGACCCGGAGCGCACCATCCCGCGAGCGACCATCGTCGGCACCCTCGTCGCCGCCTGCCTGTTCCTGTTCGGCACCATGGCGGTGATGGGCGTCGTGCCCGAAGCGACGCTCGCCGCCTCGTCGGCCCCGTTCTCCGCCGCGGCGACCTCGATGTGGGGCGGCGGTGCCGGCGTGATCATCGCGCTCGCGGCGATGCTATCGTCGCTCGGCGCGCTCAACGGCTGGACGCTTCTGATGGCCCAGGTGCCGATGGCCGCGGCGCGCGACGGCGTGCTGCCGCGGTTCTTCGGCGAAACCAACCGCAACGGCGTGCCGACCAAGGGCATCCTGCTGTCGGTGTCGCTCTCCTCGGCCCTGCTGATCCTCGAATCCTCGGGCGTGAAGGGGCTGATGAAGGTCTACGACTTCATCGTCGACATCTCGACCGACGCCGAGATGGTGCCTTACGTGTTCTGCTGCTGCGTGGAAGGCATCCTGTTCGCCACGCTCGCGAAGCGGGAAGGTCTGTTCTCGCGCCGCACCTACATCCCGATCGCCACCGTCGCCTTCCTGTTCTCGATGTGGACGATCTACGGCTCCGGCCCGCGTGCGGGCATGTGGGGCCTCCTTCTCCTGCTCGCCGGCCTGCCGCTCTACGTCCACATGCGCCGCAGCCGGCCCGATTCCGGATCCGCCGAACCCTAAGAACCAAGGAGTGGCCGCGATGACGCCGACGGTGGAAGAAAGACTGGGCCTGCGCGCCCTCTTCATCAACGACGAGCTGACCGAGCAATCGGCGGCGGGGCGCGCCGCGCGCGACCTCGTCGCCGAGCTCGAGGCACGCGACGTCGACGTGGTCGCAGCCGTCTCGGCCGAGGACGCCCGGGCGGTGATCGTCTCGGATTCCTCGATCCAGTGCGTCCTGCTCGATTGGGACCTCGCCGCCGATCCCGACCACAAGGCGGCGACGGACCTGCTCAAAACCATCCGCGCCCGCAACGCCACGATCCCGATCTTCCTCATCGCCGAGCGCTCGGCCGCGTCCGAGCTGCCGATCGACGTGATGACGGAAGCCGACGATTATATCTGGCTCCTCGAGGACACCCCGGACTTCATCGGCGGCCGCGTCGTCGCCGCCATCGAGCGCTACCGCGCCGACCTCTTGCCGCCGATGTTCAAGGCGCTCGCGGCCTTCGCCCGCGTCCACGAATATTCCTGGCACACGCCGGGCCACACCGGCGGCACCGCCTTCCTCAAGCACCCGGTCGGGCGCGCCTTCTTCGAGTTCTTCGGCGAGGAGCTGTTTCGCTCGGATCTCTCGATCTCGGTCGGCGAGCTCGGCTCGCTGCTCGACCATTCCGGCCCGATCGGCGCGGGCGAGCGCTATGCGGCCCGGGTGTTCGGCGCCGACCGCTCCTACACGGTGACCAACGGCTCCTCGACGTCGAACCGCGTCATCCTGATGGCGAGCGTGACGCGCAACCAGATCGCGCTGTGCGACCGCAATTGCCACAAATCGGCCGAGCACGCGATGACGCTGTCGGGCGCGATCCCGACCTATCTCGTGCCCTCGCGCAACGGCCTTGGGCTGATCGGCCCGATCCATCCGGAGCGCCTCACCGCGGCGGCGATCGGGAAGGCCATCGCCGACAATCCTCTGGCGGCGAAGGCGACCGACAAGAGTCCGGTCCACGCCATCATCACCAACTCGACCTATGACGGCCTCTGCTACAACGTGGCCCGGGTCGAGGAATTGCTCGGCCAGAGCGTCGACCGCCTCCATTTCGACGAGGCCTGGTACGGCTACGCGCGGTTCAACCCGATCTACGCCAAGCGCTTCGCCATGCACGGCGAACCGGGCGAGCGCGACCCGTCGGGACCGACGGTGTTCGCCACCCAATCGACCCACAAATTGCTCGCCGCGCTCTCCCAGGCGTCCTTCATCCACGTCCGCGACGGGCGCCGGCCGATCCCGCACAACCGGTTCAACGAGGCGTTCATGATGCACGCCTCGACCTCCCCGCAATATGCCATCATCGCCTCGAACGACGTCGCGGCGGCGATGATGGACGGCCCGGGCGGGCTCGCGCTGACGACGGAATCGATCCACGAAGCGGTCGCCTTCCGCCAGACGGTGGCCCGCATCCGCGCCGAACTCACCGCTCGAGGGAGCTGGTTCTTCGGAATCTGGCAGCCGGACAGCGTCAAGGTTCCGGGCGAGGCGGCTGCGGTCGCCTTCGAAAAGGCCGACCCGGAAATCCTCGCCACCGACCCGCAAGCCTGGGTGCTGCATCCCGGCGCGGCGTGGCACGGCTTCGAGGATCTCGAAGACGATTATTGCATGCTCGACCCGATCAAGGTCTCGGTGATGACGCCGGGCATGTCGGCTGAAGGCGTGCTCGCCGACGACGGCATTCCGGCGACGATCCTGACCGCCTACCTCGACGCCCGCGGCATCGTCGTCGAGAAGACGACGGACTTCACCATCCTGTTCCTGTTCTCGCTCGGCATCACCAAGGGCAAGTGGGGCACGCTCATCAACGCGCTGCTCGATTTCCGCAAGGATTACGACGCCAACCTCTCGCTCGCCCGCGCCCTTCCCGCCCTCGTGGAGGCCAACCCGCAGCGCTACGGCACGATGGGGCTCAAGGATCTCTGCTCGGAGATGTTCGCGGCGATGCGGGACTTCCGCACCACCAAGATGCTCGCCGAGGGCTTCTCGGTGCTGCCGACGCCGGTGTTCAGCCCGGTCGAGGCCTATGAGGCGCTGGTGCTCGGCAAGGTCGAGACGCTGACGCTCGATCAGATGGCGAACCGGGTGGTGGCGACCGGCGTGGTGCCCTATCCGCCCGGCATCCCGCTTCTGATGCCCGGCGAGAATGCCGGCCCGGCCGACGGCCCGCTGCTCGGCTACCTCAAGGCGCTCGAAGCCTTCGACGCCAAGTTCCCCGGCTTCACCCACGACACCCACGGCGTCGAGGTGGAAGACGGGCGCTACCGCGTGCTCTGCCTCACCGAAAAGACTGCGGCCTGAGGGAGGATCGCATCATGGCAACCGACAGCTCCACCGCGTCCGCCTCCTCCGCGGCGGCAACCGCCGGCAAGATCGGCCTCGTCCCGGCGACCTTGATGGTGGCCGGCAACATGATGGGCTCCGGCGTCTTCATGCTGCCGGCGAACCTCGCCGCGATCGGCGGCATCGCCGTGTTCGGCTGGATCATCACCCTCGTCGGCGCACTCTCCCTCGCCCTCGTGTTCGCCAAGCTCGCCGCGATCGATCCCCTCGCCGGCGGGCCTTATGCCTACGCCCGCAAGGCGTTCGGCGACTATATGGGCTACCAGACGAACCTCATCTATTGGCTCGCCAACGTGGTCGGCAATGTCGGCCTCGCGGTCGCCGGCCTCGGCTATCTCTCGCACTTCTTCCCCGTTCTGAAGAACCCCCTGGTGCTCGCGCTCGGGCAGATCGCGGTCGTCTGGTTCTTCACCTACGCCAACATCCTGGGTCCACGTTTCGTCGGTCGCATGCAATCGCTGACGACGGTGTTCGCGCTCGTCCCGATCATCGGCATGGCGCTCTTCGGCTGGTTCTGGTTCCACGCCGACACCTATGCGGCCGGCTGGAACGTCTCGGGCAAGGACAGCATCGGCGCGGTCGGCGCCACGCTCAACTTCACGCTCTGGGCCTTCATCGGCGTCGAGACCGCCTCGGTGTCGGCCGGCGTCGTCGCGAACCCGAGCCGCAACGTGCCGATCGCGACGCTCGGCGGCGTCATCCTCGCCGGCATCTGCTACGTGCTGTCGTCGTCGGCGGTCATGGGCATGATCCCGAACAAGGAGCTCATCGCCTCGGCGGCACCGTTCGCGGACGCGGCTCGCATCGCCCTCGGTCCGCTCGCGGCAAACATCGTCGCCGGCTGCGCGGCGATCGGCTGCCTCGGCTCACTCGCCGGGTGGACGCTGCTCGTCGGCCAGACCGCCAAGGCCGCCGCCGACGACGGTCTCTTCCCCAACGTGTTCGCGAAGATCAACTCGAAGGGCGTCCCCTCGGCCGGCCTCGCGATCGTCGCCGTTATCATGACCGTGCAGATTATCGCGACCATGTCGCCGACGGCGAGCGAGCAGTTCGGCAAGATCGCCTCGATCGCGGTGATCATGACGCTCCTGCCCTACATTTATTCGGCGATCTCGATCAAAGTCCTCGCCTATAAGAAGATCTCGCACCACGAATACACGATCTATGCGGCGATCGCGCTCGTCGCCGCGATCTACAGCCTGTGGGCGATGGTCGGTTCGGACGGCGAGCAGACGCGCTGGTCGCTGATCTTCGTCATCACGACGATCGTGTTCTACTCGCTGTCGCTGAACCACAAGCGCGACGTCGAGGAGCACGTGATGACGCCGGGCGGTCGGGCGCCGCGCTGGATCCGCTACGCCACGCTCGCGATCACCATCGTGGCGCTGGCGCTGATGTTCTGGCAGTCGGTCGGCCGCTTCGGCGCCGGTTCGCTGCTGACCCGCTCGCCGCAGCCGCCGGTCGCGCAATCGAGCGTCCCCTCGAACGCCCCCGCCGGGGTTCCGGAGACCACGCCGGCACAGAGCGGCGCGGCGGGGCAGTAGGGCGGTTCGCTCTCCCTCTCTGTCGTCATCCCCGGCCGTGTGGCGGGGATCCAGGAGCGGCACGCTCGGTGGTCGACGCCCTGGGTTGCCGGCACCAGGCCGGCAATGACGATGGAAGGGTCGTGCCCGGTTCAGACCCCACCCCGGCGCTTCGCGCCACCCCTCCCCCTGGCAGGGGAGGGGAAAAGCGGCGGCGAGGTCGGGGGCATCAGCGAAGGCTGTTAGGCTTGCTTATCGCTCTGTGGAAACACACCGCGAGTGCCTCCCCAGTTGGGGGAGGGACAGACCGGCGAAGCCGGTCAGGGTGGGGCCGGCGCCGTCAGGCGCCGGAGGACTGGGCGAGCCGCGCAGCCGCTGGCAATCCCTGCCCGCCCCTTACACCGCCTGCGCCGGGGAGCCGGCCCAGGCGGTGCCGGCGGGCAGGGTCTCGCCCTTCATGGCGAGCGAGGAGGCGCCGAGCCGGGCCCCCTCTTCGATGCGGGCGCCGTAGAGCACGATCGAGCGGGCGCCGATGACAGCATGGGCACCGATCTCGACCGGGCCGATCTTCATCACGCGATCCTCGAAGAGGTGGGTCTGCGGACCGCAATCCTCGTTGAGCGCCGCGTTGTCGCCGATCGACACGACGTCGAACTCGGTGATGTCCGTCGTATCCCAGAACACCTGCTTGCCGACCTTCACGCCGAGCAGCCGCATGCAGGGCGACAGGAACGGGGTGCCGCGCAGGGCGCCCAGGAAGTAGGGCACGGCGAGGCTCTCGTAGATCGAGGTCACGGCTTCGCTCCGCCACACGAACGGCGTCCACATCGGATGCTCGCCCGACTGATAGCGCCCGACGAAGAGCCACTTGACGAGGACCGTCACGGCGAACACCGGCACGCCGAAGATCGCGAGATAGAACGGGGCGAACGAGAGCGCGGAAACGCCCGCGCCGTAATCGTCGTACATCTCGTAGGTGGCGGAGATGAGGAACATGGTGCAGGCGAGGGTGACCGCGCCGGGCAGCACGATGCGCACGAACTCCACGGCGAGACGACCGGCGATGCGCCAGGGGGTCGGGCGGAAGGTCAGGTCCGCCTTGTAGCCGCCGAAAGTCTGCCGGGTCGGCAATTCCTCGCTCGGGATGCCGAACCAGGTCGTGCCCTCGCGCATGCGGGCCGTGTCCTCGGGCGGCACCGAGAGGCAGCCGATCAGGACGCCGTCCGGCACGTCGGTGCCGTCGGGCACCAGGGCACCGTTGCCGATGAAGGTGCGGGTGCCGATGCGGGTCCGCTTCAGGGTCAGGCGGCCGTGGCGGATCTGGGCGTCGCCGAGGGTCACGGCGTCGGCGACGAAGCTCTCGTCGCCGATCTCGAGCAGATCGTGGGTCACCGACGAGGCGGTCGAGACCTCGGCCCGCTTGCCGAGCTTCACCCCGAGCGCGCGGTACCACGGCGCGAGATAGAGCGAGGCATAGAGCGTGTGCAGCACGCCGAGCGAGAGGTCCATCATCTGATCGACGAACCACTTGCGCATGTAGAACACGCTCGCGGTGCGATAGACGCCCTCCTTCACCCGCGGCAGAACAACCCAGCGCAGCACGACGATCTCGAGCGCGACGAGCACAATGTAGAGCAGCGACAGAACAGGCGTGAGGACGAGATAGCTGAAGTCACCGTTCGGCACCGCCGCATCGAGCGTATCGAGGGTGACGATGATCGGCAGCGCCGGGATCAGGGCGACGAGCGGGAAGAGCAGAACCAGCAGCGCGAAGGCGAACCCATAGGCGATCGCAGCCGGGCGCGACACCGGATCCGGCTCGCCGACCGCGGTCCGGTCGACCTTGGCCTTGAAGTGGGCGGGAGAGCCGATCCAGGCTTCGCCCGCGGGGATCGCGCCCCCATCGGCGAGCGCGCCGAGATCGCCGAGCTCGCTCCAATCACCGACGCGCGCATCGCGGCCGACGACGGCGTTCGAACCGACATAAGCATGCGCGCCGACATCGCAGCGGCCGATCTTCAGGAGACCGTCCTCGACGACCGCGTTCTGCAGCACCACGCCGTTGCCGAAGCTCGAATGATCGCCGATCGACACGAGGTCGGCGGCGCCGATGTCGAGCGTGCCGAGATAGCAGTCGCGACCGATGCGGGCACCGAGCAGGCGATGGTAGATGTTGTAGATCGGGGTGCCCGACAGGTAGTTGGTCGGCACGATCTCGAGGAGCCGCGAGACGAACCACCAGCGCATATAATAGGCGCCCCAGACCGGATATTCGCCGGGCTTGTAGCGACCGATGAAGATCCACTTCGCCGCGATCGACAAAAGGATCGTCAGCGGCGGCACGATCGTGAAGACCGCGAGCGCGGCGAGCGCGGGGATCGCGATGCCCTCGACCTCCTCCGAGACGAAGGAATAGGTCAGGAAGGGGACCAGGATCTGCGCGGCGAACAGGCCGTAAATGAAAAGCAGGCCGACGAACTGCATCGCCCCGCAGACGAGGAAGCGCAGGCGCGGCACCGCGGAGAAGGCGCGGGCGGGAGCCGCAGCGGCGGCCGCGGCCTGCGCCGGGCGGGCGGCGTCGATGCGCGCGGCGATGCCTTCGAGGGTGCGGCCGGCATAGAGATCCTGCAGCGCGACCGCGCGGAAGGCGGCCTCGCGGCGCAGGTCCGAGACGAAGCGGGCGGCGAGCAGGGAGTGGCCGCCGAGATCGGTGAAGAAGTCGTCCGTCACGCTCGCCGGGCGGCCGGGGATGAGGCGGCCGATTGCCTCGACGAGGGCCCGCTCGGTCTCGGTGCGCGGCGCCACGATCTCGCGGTCGTCGCCGACCGCCGAGAGATCGCCGATCTCCGGCAGCGCCTTGCGATTCATCTTGCCGTTCGGCAGGCGCGGCAGGGCATCGAGCGTCTTGTAGAGGTTCGGCACCATGTAGGCCGGCAGCTTCGCGGCGAGCCGGGCGCGCAGCGCGGCCGGATCGATCGCGACGCCGGCGCGGGGCAGCACATAGGCGACGAGCTGGTCGGTGCCCGCGGCGTCCTTCTTCAGCGCGACCGCGGCGCCGGCGAGCTCGTCGCAGCGCGACAGCTCGGCCTCGATCTCGCCGAGCTCGATGCGGTAGCCGCGCAGCTTGACCTGGTCGTCGATGCGGCCGTGGAACACGATCGCACCGGTCTCGTCCACGCTGGCGTGGTCGCCGGTGCGGTAGATCATGGGATCGCCGGTCGCCGTGCCGCCGAACGGGTTCGGCACGAACTTCTCGGCGGTGAGATCGGGACGGCCGACATAGCCGAGCGAGACGCCCGGTCCCCCGATGCACAATTCGCCGACCTCGCCCGGGGCGACCGGGTTGAGGGCGTCGTCGAGGATATAGGCGGTGTAGTTCGGCAGCGGCACGCCGATGGTGATCGGCAGGCCCGGACGCAGCTCGGCCGCCGTCGCCGTGACGGTGGTCTCGGTCGGGCCGTAGGTGTTGAGGATGCGACGGTTCGGCCGCCACCAGCGCTCGACGACCGAGGGTGGGCACGCCTCGCCGCCGACATTGAGGACGCGGATCGAAGGCACGTCGTGCTCGAAGGTCGCGACGAGGCTCGGCACCGCGTGGAGAACGGTGATGCCCTTCTCGGCGAGGATCTCCGGCAGCCGATCGAGCGCGGCATGCTCCTCCGGGCTCGCGACCACGACCGTCGCGCCGACGAGCCAGGCCGTCCACACCTCTTCGAGCGACATGTCGAAGGCGGGGGAGAAGCCGTTCCACACCACGTCGCCCTCGGTCACGCCGAGCACGACGTTCTCCGAGCGGGCGAAATGGCAGATGTTGCGATGGGCGACCGCGATGCCCTTCGGCCGGCCGGTCGAGCCGGAGGTGTAGATCACATAGGCCGGATGGTCGCGGTCGAGGCCGCGGTCGCGGGGGGACACGACGATGCGGGGCATCGGAGCGGCGACGAGGGATTCGAGGGAGACCCGTCGGACCGCAAGGCCGTCGGTCGCCTCCATCCGCGCGCGATCGACCACGAGGGCGACCGCGGCGCAGTCGGAGAGGCTCGTCTCGATGCGGTCGACCGGGGCCTTGGGATCGAAGGGCAGGAAGGCGCCCCCCGCCTTGAGGATGCCGAGCACCGCGGCGAGGAGGAACGGCGAGCGCTCCACGAAGAGGCCGACGAAGGTGCCGGGGGCGACGCCGGCCGCCGCGAGCTCCGCCGCCATCCTGTCGGACAGGGCGTCGAGCTCGGCGAAGGTCCAGGTCTCGCCGGCGAACCGCAGCGCCACCTTGTTGGGCACCCGGGACGCGGTGGCGGAGAAGATCTCCGGCAGGAGCTCGTCGCGCACGAGATCCGGCGCGTAGGCACCCGCGAGCATCGCCGTTTCACGCAGAACTGAAAGCTTATTCATGTCGACCCCCCGCACCATCCGGTGCGTATGGGCTCGCTTTTGGTCGCCGGCTTGTGTCGGATTTTGGACAGTGCCGCGTTGCGACAGCGGCACTTCAGGGATCGTTTCGGGGTGTCGCCGGATCGCCACGCCATCGCGGCCGAAATGGGACGAAATTGCGGCCCAAGGCCCGGTTTCCCTAGAGAAATGCCCAGAAATTCGGCGTGCCTCGCGTTGCGGCACGCCGCCCCGGTGGGGCCACGGGCCCGATCGGCGGCACGTCTCAAAGTTGTACGCGCCGCCGAACGGCCATCCGCTCAAATGGGAGGAAAGGTGTCTCGGGGATCAGGCCGGAACGATCGCCCTGACCTTGGCGAGCGCCGCGGCGGTCTCCAGGCAGGCGTGGGCCGCCTCGCCGCCCTTGATGACGAAATGGCGGGTGAAATAGGCGCGGTGCTCTTCGTGCTCGTGGAAATGATGCGGCGTCAGCACCACCGAGAAGACCGGCACGCCGGTATCGAGCTGCACGCGCATGAAGCCCGAGATCACGGCATCGGCGACGAAGTCATGGCGGTAGATGCCACCGTCGACGACGAAGCCGGCGCAGACGATGCCGGCATAGAGGCCGGTTTCAGCGAGCACCTTGGCATGGAGCGGCAGTTCGAAGGCGCCGGGCACTTCGAAATAATCGACCGCGGACGCGGCGAGACCGCGGCGGGCGATTTCGGCTTTAAAGCCTTCGCGCGCCTGATCGACGATGTCGCGGTGCCAGAGCGATTGCACGAAGGCGAACCGCACCGGCTTCCCGGACGACGCCGGCTTGTCAGACGTAGTGGAAAAGGATCGATCGATCTGATTCATGGTTCCCTCATCGACTCAAGGACCTGAATCAGGGCACACGCGCCCGCAAAGACGGCCCGCAGGCATGAGAACCCGCGCGTCTCCCCGGTCGTCGCGCTCTCTTCCATCCGGACTATGACCGTCGGCCCCGGAATCACACCGGATCTGCTGACCCGGCCCCTCGCGGGGCCGGCGCTCGCGGGCTGCGCCCCGGCGGGCTTTCGCCCGCGCAAGACTTTACCGCCGGTGGGGACTTTCACCCCGCCCTGAGAACGTCCCCCGGCCGACCTCGACCGGGATGAGGCGATCATAACGGCCTCCGTGGCCGCTGCGCCAGCCCCTCTTGCGCCGGGAGCGGCCCGGAAAGTGAACGGTGTGGCGCCGTATCGAAGACAGGCTCGCTCGGATTCCGCCACCGAGGCGCGCGGAAAAACAGGGTTACAAGAGAAGCGCGAAATTTAGTCCATTATTTCAGTAGACTGAATTGATGACGCGAAGCCGCGCGCGCCACTATGGACGACGCGGCAAGGCCTGCGGGCGCCGTGACCCTTCTCGAGATCATGAGGATCGCCATGCGCACGCTTCTCCGACGGGCCCTCGTCGGCCTGACCCTCGCCCTCCCCCTTTCCGCCGCCCACGCGGCGGACGCCAAGAAGGTGGTCGTCGCCTATCAGACCGGCGCCGTGCCCTACGTGGCCGGCATCGCGAACGGCGATCTCGCCCGCAAGACGGGGTGGAACATCGAGTTCCGCCGCTTCCACTCGGGCGCCGACATCTTCGCCGCGATCGCCTCCGGCGATGTGCAGATCGGCGACGTCGGCTCGAGCCCGTTCTCGGCCGCGGTGAGCCGCGGGCTCGACGTGCAGGCGGTCTACATCACCGGCGCGTCCGGCGACGACGAGGCGCTGGTGGTGCGCAACGACATCAAGTCGCCGGCGGACCTGAAGGGCAAGAAGCTCGCCGCGGCGCCGGTCTCGACCGACCATTACCAGCTTCTCGCCGTCCTCAAGCAGGAGGGGATCTCCGAGAAGGACGCCCAGGTCATCGCCATCCCGCAGCCCGAGATCGTGGCCGCGTGGAAGCGCGGCGACATCGACGGCGCCTTCGTCTGGGATCCCGCTCTGTCCGAGCTCAAGAAGGACGGCCACGTTCTCCTGACCTCCAAGCAAGTCGCCGAGCGCGGGGCCCCGACCTTCGGCGCCCTCGTGGTGACGACGAAGTTCGCCGAGGCGAACCCCGATTTCGTCGCCAAATATGTGAGCCTGGTCGACGGCTACTACACCTCGTTCCGCACCGACCCCGCCGCCTGGGGACCGGATTCGGAGAACGCCAAGCTGATCGCCGGCCTCCAGGGCGGCACCCCGGCCGAAAACGCGGCCCGGCTCAAGGACGCCAACGTCATTCCGCTGGCGACCCAGCTCACCTCGGCCTGGCTCGTCGGCGGCGACGACAGCGGCGTCGCCAAGGTGCTGAAGGACACCGCGGCCTTCCTCAAGGACCAGCGCAAGATCACCGCGATCAAGGCGAGCTACGGCCCGTTCGTCGCGCCGCAATATGCCGAAGCGGCCGCCAAGCTGAACTGAGCGCCCTCCTCGAGCGATCCGGCGGCAGCCGGCGGCGCCTCGATCCGCGCCGCCGGCGTCCGCCCCTGACGGACCCCCGATCATGCTCCAGATCCGCGATGCCACCGTCACCTTCCCGACGCGCACCGGCGAAAGCGTCCACGCGCTCGATCGCGTCTCGCTCGACATCCCCCCGGATTCGATCGTGGTCGCGGTCGGGGCGTCCGGATGCGGCAAGTCCACGCTGCTCAACGCCATCGCCGGCTTCCTGCCGCTGACGAACGGTTCGATCACCCTCGACGGGGCGGAAATCGACGCGCCGGGCGGCGATCGCGGCGTGGTGTTCCAGAAGGACACGCTCCTGCCGTGGGCGACCGTCGTCGACAATGTCGCGCTCGGCCTGAAATTTCAGGGCGTCCCGAAGCGGGCGCGCCGAGACCGGGCCCGCGCGCTCCTCGCGCTCGTCGGCCTCGAGGGGTTCGAGGAGCGGGTGCCCTACGAATTGTCGGGCGGCATGCGCCAGCGCGTCGGCATCGCCCGCGCGCTCGCCGCCGACCCGAAGATCCTCCTGATGGACGAGCCGTTCGGCGCCCTCGACAGCCTCACCCGGGAGACGATGCAGCAATTGCTCGTCTCGGTGTGGGCGCGGACGCGCAGCCGCGTGTTCTTCATCACCCACTCGATCGAGGAGGCCTTGGTGCTCGGCACCGAGGTCGTGGTGATGTCGCCGCGCCCCGGCCGGGTCATCGCGCGCTATCCGATCGGCTTCGTCCGCACCTTCGCCGAGACCGGGGAGATCGGCCCGATCCAGTCCGACCCGGACTTCGTCGCGCTGCGGGAGGAAATCCGCGCGCTCATTCATCAGCCGACCGCGTCCCCCGCCCACGGAGTGCTGCAATGACCCTCGCCGCCGGTCTCGAACGCCCCGTCGCCGCGCGCCCGCGCCGCAAGCGCCGGCCCATCGGCCCCGTCACCGGGGGCACCGCCGCGATCGGGACGGCGACCATGGCCGTCCTCTTCGCGGCTTGGTTCGTGGCGTCCGGCAGCGGTTGGGTCTCCCCCCTGTTCCTGCCCTCGCCCGCCGAGGTCGCGCAACAATTCGTCGACATCTGGACCCTCGGCTATGCCGACGGCACGCTTCCGCAACACATCGCCTCGAGCCTCGGGCGCATTCTGTTGGCGCTCGCCGTTTCGATCGCGGTCGGCATTCCCCTCGGCCTCGCGATGGGGCTGAACCGATGGGCGAAGGGCATCTTCTCGGTCCCGATCGATCTCTATTGGGGTCTGCCGCCGCTCGCCTATCTGCCGCTCCTCATTATCTGGCTCGGCATCGGCGAGGTGTCGAAGGTGGTGCTGCTGACGCTGTCCGCCTTCGCCCCGATCGTGTTCTCGGCCCAGGCCGGGGTGCGGGCCGTGCCGGCCGAGCGCCTCAACGCCGCGCTCGCCCTCGGGGCCAACCGGCGCCAGCTCTTCCTCGACATCATCCTGCCGTCGGCCCTGCCGGAGATCCTCACCGGCATCCGCATCGCCATCGCGGCGGCATGGTCGACCTTGGTCGCGGCCGAGCTGATCGCCGCCCGGTCGGGCCTCGGCTACATGATCATGTCGGCCTCCAACTTCCTCGCGACCGACGTCGTCTTCGTCGGGCTCATCATCATCGCCGCCCTCTCGTTCGCCTTCTCCGGCGGCATGCGCTGGATCGAGCGCCGCTTCGTTCCCTGGAAAGGCAAGCTCTGAGCCCGAGAGCCGCCGCACGCCCCGAACGCCCGCCCCTCAGGAGGCCCAATGTCCACGCCCGATAAGCCGATCGACCTCTATTGGTATCTCCCGACGCACGGCGACGGTCCCTATCTCGGCACCGACGCGCGCCACCGCCCGGCGACGTTCGGCTATCTGCGCGACATCGCACAGGCCGTGGACCGGCTCGGATTCTCGGGCGTGCTGCTGCCGACGGGCACCCGCTGCGAGGACGCCTGGATCACCGCCGCCGCGCTGATCCCGACCACGGAGCGGCTGCGCTTCCTGGTCGCGCTCCGGCCCGGCAGCGGAACGCCGGCCCTGTTTGCCCGCCACGCCGCCGCCCTCGACCGCATCTCCGGCGGGCGGGCGCTGTTCAACGTCGTCGCGGGCGCGGACCCGGCCGACCTCGCCGGCGACGGCATCGCCCTCGGCCACGACGAACGCTATGCCCAAACCGACGAATTCCTGACCATCTGGCGCCAGATCCTGTCGGGCGAGCCGGTCGATTTTCACGGTGAGCATCTCTGGGCCAAGGGGACGGACATCTCGTTCCCGCCCATCCAGCGGCCCCACCCGCCGTTGTGGTTCGGCGGCTCGTCGGACGCCGGCATCGCGGTCGCGGCCAAGCACGCCGACGTCTATCTGAGCTGGGGCGAGCCGATCGACCTCCTGTCCGAAAAGCTCGACCGGGTGCGCGCGAAGGCCGCCGAGACCGAGCGTACGGTCCGGTTCGGCCTGCGCATCCATCTCATCGTCCGGGAGACCGAGGCGGAGGCCTGGGCGGCGGCGGACCGGCTCATCAGCCACGTCACCGACGATCTCGTCGCCGAGGCACAGCGGGAATTCCTCACCGTCTCGGAATCGGTCGGGCAGAAGCGCATGTCGGCGCTGCACAAAGGCAGGCGGGACAATCTCGTCATCGGGCCGAACCTCTGGGCGGGGCTCGGCCTGGTGCGCGGCGGCGCCGGCACCGCGCTCGTCGGGAACCCTGCGAACGTCGCGGCCCGGCTGCGGGAATATCGCGAAGCCGGCATCGAGACGGTGATCGCCTCGGCCTATCCGCACCTCGAGGAGGCCTTCAACGTCGCGGAGCTCTTGTTCCCCGAACTCGGCATCGCCGGGGCGCAGGTGCTGAAGGAGCGCGGCTGGGATCTCGAATTCGGCCGCGGCGGCGGTGGGCTCAAGGTCTCCGCCTCGTAACCGGGATCGCGGCACCGCTCGCCGTCACGAAAATACGGCGCGCCGGGCTTGCCGGCGCGCCGCGTCGATGCGGTTCGCTACGAGGTGAGCGAATGCGGTGCGGTCAGGCGACCGCCGGCCGCTGGTGGGCGCCCTCGCTGATCTCCTCGATGATCTTGCCGACGAAGGCGTCGAGGTCGGCGGGCGAGCGGCTCGTGACGACGCCCCGGTCGGTGACGACCTCCTCGTCGACCCAGATGCCGCCGGCATTCTTCACGTCGGTCTTGATCGATTTGTAGGATGTCAGCCGGCGCCCCTTGGCGACCCCGGCCTCGACGAGCAGCCACGGGCCATGGCAGATCGCCGCGACGACTTTGCCAGCGTTGACGAATTCCTTGACCAGTTCGACCGCTTTCGGCTCGAGGCGCAGCTTGTCCGGGTTGATCTGGCCGCCCGGCAGCACGAGCGCGTCGTAATCGGCGGCGCGGATCGAATCGAGACCCTTGTCGATCTTCACCGGGCGGCCCCAATCCTTCTCGTCCCAGCCGAGGATCTCGCCGGGATTACGGGTGCCCGCCGGCGCGGCGACCTCGACGGTCGCGCCAGCCTCCTTGAGCTTGCGCAGCGGCACCTCGAGCTCGGATTGCTCGTATCCGTCGGTCGCCACGATGACGATCTTCGCCTTGGTGATGTCGGTCATGATGAGCTCCTGGTCTGGAAGCGCCCGCCGGCGTCCCCGAATGCGATCGCGCTCACGGGTCCGCCGGCCGGGTGCCGATCCCGCTCCGAGCGGCCGTTATTGGACCATCTGCTCGGAGAGAGCGGTGACGTGGGCGAGATGGGTCTGCAGAACCGGCAGCGCCTGACGCGCGAAGGTCGCGAGCGGTGTGCCGCGGTTCTGCTTCGCATAGGTGCCGAACAGGCCGACCGCCTCCTGATGGGCGAGAAGCTGGCCCATCACATAGGCGCGGTCGAAGGCGGCGCCCTTCTTCATGCCCTGAAGTCGCTTCAGCTCCTGGGCGTGGGCGGCGTCCAGCCCGGCCGGGATGACGATCGAGGGATCGGCGCGGCGGGCGGCGCGGGCGAGGCTGCGCGACAGGCGCGTGTGATCGGTGATCATCGCCTGGGCGAACGCCTTGATCTCGGGATTGGTGGCACGCTTCAGCGCGACCTCGGCGGTGGCGATCTCGTAGACACCGGAGATCGCCGCCTTGTCGACGAAGGTCTTGAGATCCGTCGTCGCCCGGGTCGGGTTCGAAGTCGCCGGGTTCATCACCTGCTGGCCGGGCGAGGGCATCTGGCCGGCCGGCGCACGGGGCACGACATCCGGCGCCTTGCCCTCGGAATCCATCGGCTGGGTCGCCCCGGACGGATTGGTGGGATCCATGGCCGGCGGCTGGCTTTGTGCGAATGCCGCGGGAACCGGCGCGAGCGACAGGAAGGCAGGAACGACGAGGGCCGCGGCGGTGATGCGCGCTGTCTTCATGGAGTTTCTCCCGAATAGGGCGCCCGCATTGGCGGGCGCGTTCGGGGGATCAACCCGTTCGGCCGGCGCGTGTTCCATCCGCGGGGGCCGGCAGCGTCCCGCGGAGGCCGCCCGCTCGTCCCTGAAGGGCCGCCGTGAGCGGCAGGCTCGGCGGCCGAAATGAGAAAGGCGCGCCCGTCGGACGCGCCTTTTCGTCAGGTCTGAGGCCCGGCCACGGCCGGGGGAGGCCATAGAGCTCGGAGCCCTGTCAGGCGCCCTTGCCGAGATCGCGGGCGAGCACGTCCTCGAGATCGGCGCCCTTCGGGCGGCCGCGCGGGATCTCGCCCTTCACCCGGAACAGCACATATTCGGCGATGTTGGTGGCGTGGTCGCCGACGCGCTCGACGCTCTTCGCCACGTGCAGGAGGTGGGCGCAGCTCGTGATCGAGCGGGTGTCTTCCATCATGTAGGTGATGAGCTGACGGAAGCAGGCCGAATAATAGGTGTCGAGCTCGACGTCGCCGTTGAGCACGGCCTCCGCCTTCACGCTGTCGCCGTTGATGTAGGCGTCGATCACGTCATGAAGCTGCTTCTTGGCGAACACGGCCATGTCTTCGAGCACGGTCGTGGTGCCCGGCTTCGGCCGGTCGTGGCCGAGCAGCACGGCGCGCTTGGCGATATTCTTCGAAAGATCGCCGACGCGCTCGAGATCGGCCGCGATGCGCACCGCCGAAAAGATCTCGCGCAGATCCGCCGCGACCGGCTGGCGCCGGGCGATTACGTGGATCGCGGCCTCTTCCACTTCCGCGTCGAGGGCGTCGATCTGGGCATCCTCGATCACGAGGTTGGAGGCCCGATTGATGTCGCCGTCGACCAAGGCGTCCACGGCGGCATCGAACAGCCGCTCGACCCGCGCGCCCATCTCGACCACCCGGTCGGTCACGGTCCGCAGCTCTTCGTCGAAGGCCTTGACGAGATGTTCGCGCTCCATCTTCCGCTCCTCGCTCTCGTCAGCCGAACCGGCCGGTGATGTATTCTTCCGTCTTCTTCTGCGACGGAGCCGTGAAGATCTTGTCAGTCACATCGAACTCGATGAGTTCGCCGAGATACATGAAGGCGGTGTATTTCGAGACGCGGGCCGCCTGCTGCATGTTGTGGGTGACGATGGCGATCGTGTAATCGCTCTTCAGCTCGTCGATCAGTTCTTCGATCTTGCCGGTCGAGATCGGATCGAGGGCCGAGCACGGCTCGTCGAACAGGATGACATCGGGCTTCACCGCGACGGAGCGGGCGATGCAGAGGCGCTGCTGCTGGCCGCCGGACAGGCCCATACCGCTCTTGTGCAGCTTGTCCTTGACCTCTTCCCACAGCGCGGCGCGGCGCAGCGCATGCTCGATGCGGCCTTCGAGCTCGGACGCCGGCAGCTTCTCGTAGAGCCGGATGCCGAACGCGATGTTGTCGTAGATCGTCATCGGGAACGGCGTCGGCTTCTGGAACACCATGCCGATCTTGGCACGCAGCAGGTTGAGGTCCTGCCCGCTTTCCAGGATGTTCTTGCCGTCCAGCAGCACCTGACCTTCGGCGCGCTGCTTCGGATAGAGCTCGTAGATGCGGTTGAGGATGCGCAGCAGGGTCGACTTGCCGCAACCCGACGGGCCGATGAAAGCGGTGACCGTCCGGTCGTAGAGCGGCAGGTTGATGTTCTTCAGCGCCTTGGAGTCGCCGTAGAAGAACGACAGATCCTTGATCGTGACCTTCTCGCGCAGCGTGGAGGCCTGGGTGGTGTCGATGGACGGGACGGTCATCGGTCGGTCCTCGTATTGGCCAACGTGCGGGCGATGATGCTGAGGGCGAGCACCGCGAACGTGATGATCAGGGCACCCGTCCAGGCGAGACGCTGCCAGTCCTCGTAGGGGCTGAGCGCGAACTGGAAGATGACCTGCGGCAGGCTCGCCATCGGGGCGTTGAGATCGACGCTCCAGAACTGGTTGCCGAGCGCGGTGAACAGGAGCGGTGCGGTCTCGCCGGCGATGCGGGCGATCGCGAGCAGGATGCCGGTGATGATGCCGGCCTTGGCCGCGCGGTAGGCGACCTTGGAAATCACGAACCAGCGCGGCGCGCCGAGCGCCGAGGCCGCCTCACGCAATTGGTTCGGCACCAGCAGGAGCATGTTCTCCGTGGTGCGCACGACGACCGGCACGACGATCACCGCGAGTGCCATGGCACCGGCGATGCCGGAGAAATGGCCCATCGGCACGACCATCAGCTCGTAGATGAACAGGCCGACCACGATGGAGGGCGCCGAGAGCAGGATGTCGTTGATGAACCGCACGATCGTGGCGAGCCGGGTGTGGCGGCCATATTCGGCGAGGTAGGTGCCCGCGAGCATGCCGACCGGGGTGCCGACGAGCACACCGATCACCTGCATAAGCAGACCGCCGACGATCGCGTTGAGGAGGCCGCCCGCGCTGCCGGGCGGCGGCGTCATCTCGGTGAAGACTTCCAGGCTGAGGCCTGAGATGCCCTTGTAGAGGAGCCCGACCAGGATCAGCACGAGCCAGAGGATGCCGAAGATGGCGGCGCCGAGCGAAAGCGCCATGAACAGGGCATTGCGGAATTTGCGGGTCGCGTACATCCGTCGTTCTTCCTCAGCCGAGCCGCTTCTCGATCCGCATCAGCATGTAGCGTGCCGCGGCGAGGACGATGAAGGTGATGACGAAGAGGATGAGGCCGAGCAGCAACAGGGACGAAGTGTAGACCGCGCCGTCGGCTTCGGTGAACTCGTTCGCGATGGTCGCGGAGATCGTGGTGCCCGGCGCGAGGATCGACGTCGAGATGCGATGGGCGTTGCCGATCACGAAGGTCACCGCCATGGTCTCGCCGAGGGCACGGCCGAGGGCGAGCATGATCCCGCCGATGACGCCGACCCGGGTGAACGGCAGCACCACCTGCTTGATCACTTCCCACGTCGTGCAGCCGAGCCCGTATGCCGATTCCTTGAGCATCGGCGGCACGGTGTCGAACACATCGCGGGTGATCGAGGAGATGAAGGGCAGCACCATGATGGCGAGGATGAGCCCCGCCGTCAGCACGCCGATGCCGTAAGGCGGGCCGGCGAAGATGCTGGACAGGCCCGGGATGTCGCCGAAGGCGGCGATCAGCGCGGGCTGGACGTGCTCTTGAAGGAACGGGGCGAAGACGAAGAGGCCCCAGATGCCGTAGATGATCGAGGGGATGCCGGCGAGAAGCTCGATCGCGATGGCGATCGGGCGGCGCAGCGGCCGCGGGCAGAGCTCGGTCAGGAAGATCGCGATGCCGATGCCGACCGGAATGGCGATCACCATGGCGATGAGCGAGGTCACCACCGTGCCGTAGATCGGCGCCAGCGCGCCGAAATTCTCGGTGACGGGGTTCCACGATTGGGTCAGGAAGAAGCCGAGGCCGAGCGCGTTCAACGCCGGCAGCGAGCCTTGGATGAGCGAGAAGATGACGCCGCCGAGGATGAGGAGGACGAGGACCGCCGACGCCCAGGTCATCCCCCTAAAGGCGTTGTCGGTGGCGGCGAAACGCCGGAGCGTTCCCTTCCGCACGGAAGTCTCGCTGTGGTCGAGTGCCATGTCCGCCATGGATCTGCCGGCCTTCCTCTCGATTCCGCTCCGAACCGCTGCGGTCCGTTCCCCGGGATCAGGATATGGTCAAGCTGTCTGCTCGCAGCGATCGCAGCGGATCGGACGAGCCATGCCGAGATGATAGGGCGCCGCTATACCGCCGCAAACCGCCCCCGAAAGATCGGAGACGCGACGGCAGCAAGGCGATCCCCGCGGCGGCCCGACCCGCGCCCGTGAGGCGCGGACGGATGCCGGAGTAACGCCGAAAGCGGCGGGCGCTGACGCCCGCCGCCTCCGTCATTGGATCACTGCCCGGCGTAGACCGGCTTGCCGTCGGCCTTGATCTCGTCCCAGGACGCCTCGACCAGCTTCACGACGCTGTCCGGAAGCGGAACGTAGGCGAGGTCTTCCGCCATCTTGTCGCCGTCGGCATAGGCCCAGGCGAAGAACTTCAGGGCCTCGGCAACAGCCGCCGGATCCTTCGGGTTCTTGTGGATGAGGATGAAGGTGGCGGCCGAGATCGGCCACACGGTCTCGCCCGGCTCGTTGGTCAGGATGGCGTAGAAGCCCGGGGTCTTCGACCAGTCGACGGCCGCCGCGGCAGCCTGGAAGGCTTCGGCGGTCGGGGTGATCTTCTTGCCCGCCGCGTTGATCATGTTGAGATAGGTGATGTTGTTCTGCTTGGCGTAGGCGTACTCGACGTAGCCGATCGCGCCCTTGGTCTGGGTGACGTTGGCGGCAACGCCTTCGTTGCCCTTCGCGCCGATGCCGACCGGCCACTCGAGCGAGGCATTGGCGCCGACGCCGGACTTCCAGGCTTCGCTAACCTGCGAGAGGTAGGTCGAGAACACGAAGGTGGTGCCCGATCCGTCGGAGCGATGCACGACCGCGATGGCGGTCGCGGGCAGGCTGACGCCCGGGTTCAGCTTGGCGATCGCCGGGTCGTTCCAGGCCGTGATCTTGCCCTGGAAGATGTCGGCGAGGGTCTGGCCGTCGAGGGCGATTTCGCCGGCCTTGATGCCGTCGATGTTGACCACGGGAACCACGCCGCCGATGACGGTCGGGAACTGGGCGAGACCGGCCGCTTCGAGGTCCGCCGGCTTCAGCGGGGCGTCGGAGGCGCCGAAGGTCACGGTGCCAGCCTTGATCTGCTTGATGCCGCCGCCGGAGCCGATCGACTGATAGTTCAGGCCGTTGCCCGTCTTCGCCTTATAGGCCTCGGCCCACTTCGCATAGATCGGGTAGGGGAAGGTCGCGCCGGCGCCGGAAATGTCGGCGGCCTGGGCGACGCCGGCGGCGACGAGCGCCACCGAGCCAGCGATCAGCGCGGCGAGCCGCGTCCGGTTGAAGAAGGTCATCTGAGCCTCGTGGATCGTTGCGGTCCCGCCATCAGGACCCATTGAACGAGAGCCGCGAACTCGCGCATGAGTTCGGGCGGATAATCGGCACGACACCCGCTCTAGGCTGCTTGGATGACATTACGATGAAAGTCTGGGAGCGGCCGCGCAGGACGCCGCTTTCTCTTTTTATTTTCGCGGCTTAGAGATGAAGCGGCGAGGCGCGGCAGACGCGCTGCACGGCTGACCAATCGCGACATTTGACACCGGAGCGGGCCTCGCCGCGGGCGACGCCGGACGCACCGTTCACAACTCTTCGTTATCGCAACGAAGGCCCCCGGACCCGAAGCAGCCGGCAGCTTCGCAAGCCACTCGATCCGGGACGGCTCCAGGATGGCCCGGCACATCACGACACGACCGTAACGGATACAGCGGACTCTATACGGCGCGGGAGGGAATTTGGTGGAGCCAAGGGGAGTCGAACCCCTGACCTCTTGAATGCCATTCAAGCGCTCTCCCAACTGAGCTATGGCCCCACGACCAGCCTCATGCGTTGAATGTGCCCGCTCGCTTTGGGATGGCGAACACCGCTGAGACGCCGCGGACATTAGGCGGAGCGCTTTTCGGAATCAAGTGAAATACGCGCCGATGAAGGTCGGTCCGGGCACTCTCGACCCCTCGCATCAAGTATTTGATTTTAAATGATATTCAGCCCTCTCGATCCACCGAGGGTGGTGCGCCGGCGAAACGTCCCTGTGGATAGCGGGGGTGGAGCGGGCAAAAAAATACGACGGCCGCCTGCCCGCAAAGCACCCTATCGAGGGTGCGTGCCGATCAGGCGGCGCGCTGTCCGCCCGGAGCCGCGAGCGCGGCCCGAGGGGGCTCGGCCACGCGGCCCGCGGCGACGGGGGCGTGGGTGCGCGCGAATTCCATCTCGGCGCGCAGGCGCTGCGCCTCGCGCCGGTGCAGCCGTGCCGCGCGGCGATGCTGGCCGCCGGCGAACCACATGGCGACGCCGCCGACGATCACGCCGATCGCGAGCGCCGCGAACACCACCCAATAAACCGGCAGTTCGGCCTGGAGGCCGGAGGCGGTTGCGGCCCCGAATGGATCGAGGTGCAGGCTCATCGGCTGCCGGTTCGCCACCGCGAAGGCGATCAGAACGATCGCGACCGGAACGACGATGAGGATTTTCAGGATGCGCATGGGCCCTCGCCTCTCCGGCCGCGACCCGCCACATAACGCGGAACCGCGGCCGCGATTGCGGATCGGCTATTCGTCGCCGTGGTCGACGCCGTCGTTCAGACGAAGCCGCATCTCCTTGCCGGTCTTGAAGAACGGCACATATTTCTCGTCGACATCGACCTGTTCGCCGGTGCGCGGATTGCGCCCGAGCCGCGCCGGCCGGTTCTTCACCGAGAAGGCTCCGAAGCCCCGGAGCTCCACCCGATCGCCCCGAGCCAGAGCGGCCACGATCTCGTCCAGGATCGCGTTGACGATGTTCTCGACGTCGCGCTGGTAGAGATGCGGGTTTCGTTCGGCAATTCGCTGCACGAGCTCCGACTTGATCATGGCATCGCCCCAACTAGATCGCCGCGCTCGGACGGCCCAAGCTGCCAAAGGGAGGTGAGGCCGTCAAGGCGACGCGGGATCGCATCGCCGCCGATCTCTTCAGACAAAGCGCCCCAGAATCCGTGGCCGAGCGCCGCACCGAGATCGGAGCCGAGCGACCACAGGCCGCGGTCGCGCTCGACCTTCCAGGTGCGCACCGGCAGCCCCGTCGGAACCTTCCGCGCGGTCTCGAGCCAGGCGATCGCCGCCCCCTCGCCGCCGAGCGCGTCCACGAGCTTCGCCTCGAGCGCCTGATGGCCGGTGAAGACGCGTCCATCGGCGAGCGTCCGGGCGACGTCGGGGGCGAGATGGCGGCGCTCCGCGACGATCGAGACGAACCAGTCGTAGGTGTCCTTGACGAGGCCCTCGAGCATCGCCTTGGCCTCGGGCGGCGGCGGCGCGAACGGGGTCGGCTCGGCCTTGAGCGGCGAGCTCTTCACGGAATCGACGCTGATGCCGATCTTGTCGAGCAGCTTGCTCGCCTCGCCATATTGGAAGAGCACGCCGATCGAGCCGGTGAGCGACGTGCGCCGCGCCACGATGTAATCGGTGGCGATCGCGGTCATGTAGGCCGCCGAGGCGCCGAGCGTGCCGATCACGGCGACCGTCGGCTTCTTGGCCGAGAGCGCGCGCAGGGCCTCATAGAGGTCCTCCCCGCCCGTAGTCGACCCGCCGGGGCTGTCGATCGCCACGATGACGCCGGCGACATTGGGGTCGCGGGCGATGCGGTCGATCATCCGGATGCGGTCGCGATCTTCGAGGATCATGCCGGTGACGGCGATGCGGGCGATCTGCGGCCCGTCGCGACCGATCAGATGGCGCCAGCCGCCGGAGGCGAGCGCTGCGACGGCGACCGCAAGCGCGACGAGCGCGACGATGCCGATCACCCGCCACGCCGACAGTGAGCGCCGAAGGCGCCGGCGATCGACGATGGTATCCGCGTCGAGGCTCACGGGTGGTCCCTCCGTTCGCATGATCGGGCGTCGGCCGCGGTGGGCCAACCCCTGATGGGTCGCCCGCGATGAAGCAGACGCATGCGGCGAAAGCAAGCCAGAAGCAAGGGGATACGCGCGATCGACCCGAACCGGGAGCGGAAGCCGGCCGACAGAGCGCGGCCGAAGGCGCCGCGCTCGACGGCCCAAAAAAGAAGGCCCGCCGATCGGCGGGCCTTCGAGAGCGTGACGGAAGCGGCCGGACGAGCCGGCCGCGACCGGGATCAGTCCTTGTCGCCGTCCTGGCGGGCGCGCAGAGCGGCGCCCAGGATGTCGCCGAGCGAGGCGCCGGCGTCGGCAGAGCCGTACTGAGCCACGGCCTCCTTCTCCTCGGCGATCTCGAGCGCCTTGATGGAGACCTGGACCTTGCGGGCGCGACGGTCGAACTGGAGGATGCGGGCATCCACCTTCTCGCCCGGGGCGAACCGCTCCGGCCGCTGGTCGCCGCGCTCGCGCGCGAGGTCGGCACGGCGGATGAAGGAGGTGAGATCGGTCCCGATCAACTTCACCTCGAGACCGCCTTCCTTCACCTCGGTGACTTCGCAGGTGACGATCGCGCCCTTCTTCAGGTCGCCCGCTTCCGCGAACGGATCGCCGGCGAGCTGCTTGATGCCGAGCGAGATGCGCTCCTTCTCGACGTCGACGTCGAGAACCTGCGCCTTGACGACTTCGCCCTTGCGGAACTCCTCGATGACCTGCTCGCCCGGACGGTTCCAGTCGAGGTCGGAGAGGTGGACCATGCCGTCGACGTCGCCGTCGAGACCGAGGAACAGACCGAATTCGGTCTTGTTCTTGACCTCGCCTTCGACCACCGAGCCGATCGGGTACTTCTCGACGAAGCTCTCCCACGGGTTCGACAGGGTCTGCTTGAGACCGAGCGAAATGCGGCGCTTCACCGAGTCGACCTCGAGGATCATCACTTCCACTTCCTGCGAAGTGGAGACGATCTTGCCCGGGTGAACGTTCTTCTTGGTCCAGCTCATCTCGGAGACGTGGATGAGGCCTTCGATGCCCGGCTCCAGCTCGACGAACGCACCGTAGTCGGTGATGTTCGTCACGCGGCCCTTGAAGCGCGCGTTGACCGGATACTTGGCCTCGATGCCCTCCCACGGATCGGCGAGGAGCTGCTTCATGCCGAGCGAGATGCGGTGCGTCTCGTGATTGACGCGGATGATCTGCACGCGGACGGTCTGGCCGATCGTGAGGATCTCGGACGGATGGTTGACGCGGCGCCACGCCATATCGGTGACGTGCAGGAGGCCGTCGATGCCGCCGAGGTCGACGAACGCACCGTAATCGGTGATGTTCTTGACGACGCCCTCGATGATCTGGCCTTCCTCGAGGCTCTGGACGAGCTCGGAGCGCTGCTCGGCGCGGGTCTCTTCGAGCACCACGCGGCGGGACACGACGATGTTGCCGCGCCGCTTGTCCATCTTGAGGATCTGGAACGGCTGCGCGTTGTGCATCAGCGGGCCGACGTCGCGCACCGGGCGGATGTCGACCTGGCTGCGCGGCAGGAAGGCCACGGCGCCGTCGAGGTCGACGGTGAAGCCGCCCTTGACCTGATTGAAGATCTGGCCGTTGACCTTCTCGCCCTTGTTGAAGGCTTCCTCGAGACGGACCCAGCTCTCTTCGCGGCGGGCCTTCTCGCGCGACAGCACGGCTTCGCCGAGGGCGTTCTCGACGCGCTCGAGATAGACCTCGACTTCGTCGCCAACGTTGAGGGCGCCGTCGCGGGCGCGGGCGCCGAATTCCTTGAGGGCGACACGCCCTTCGACCTTCAGGCCGACGTCGATGACGGCGAGGTCCTTTTCGATCGCAACGACGATTCCCTTAACAACGGAACCTTCGTGCATCTCGGCACGGCCGAGAGATTCGTCGAGCAGCGCAGCGAAATCTTCGCGCGACGGGGTTTGGAACGAGGCCATTCAGACTCCTGAGCGTGCCGGCGGTTCGAGTTCATCGGACCGATCGTCGAACCCGGGCCCTCACGGGCCGCCGTCCTCGACGGGACGGGCCGGCACAAGCGGGCTCTTCGATCGGGGGTGTCGCGGGCATGGCCGACGCAAACCGGCCGCCACCCTTCGCGTGCCGCGCCGCCCGTCCTTCTGCGAAACGCCGAAAGGGGGCGCGCTTGAGGCCGCCCCTTCGTTCGCTTCGCGGACCCGATCGGCAGCCGCGCCAGCTTTGACGCGGTTTACATAACGATCAGGCGGCCGTGGGACAAGCCGAAACGGCAGAACAGAGCCAATTCTCGCGCTTCACGCTTTCGTTCTGCGTGGTGCCGCGCGTCTCGGCGTGCTCACGACGCCCGGGCGCGGTCCACCGCCGCGATCGCGGCGGCGAAGGCCTCTTCGGCGTCAAGCGTCGTGGTGTCGATGACGACGGCATCGTCCGCGGCCTTAAGCGGGGCGGTCGCGCGGGAGGAATCCCGGGCGTCGCGGCGCTTCAGATCGTCGAGCACGGCCGCCGCGTCGACGGCAATGCCGCGGCCGCGCATCTCGGCGACGCGCCGGCGCGCCCGCTCTTCGACGCTCGCGGTGACGAAGAGCTTCACGTCGGCGTCGGGAAACACGACGGTGCCGATGTCGCGGCCGTCGAGCACCGCGCCGGCCCGCCCGAAATCGCGCTGGCGCTGGAGCAGGGCCGCGCGCACCGCCGGCATGGCGGCGACCCGCGAGGCCGCCTCGCCGACCTCGTGGCGCGACAGCACCTCGCGGTCGAGGGCCTGAAGGGCAAGCGTCTCGGCCGCCGCGACGGCCGCCGCCTCGTCGTCGAGATCGAGGCCGCGGGTCATCAGCGTGTGGCCGACGGCACGGTAGAGCAGCCCCGTATCGAGGTGCGGCAGGCCATAATGGGCGGCGAGGCGGCGGGCGAGCGTGCCCTTGCCCGACGCCGCGGGTCCGTCGATCGCGACGATCACGCCGAAAGGCCCGCCTCGTCGCGGGTGAGCGTCGCGCCGAGGCCCGACATCAGCGTCAGGAAGCTCGGGAAGCTCGTCGCGATCATCGCGGTGTCGTCGACCGCGACCGGGCTGTCGCTCGCGAGCCCCATGACGAGGAAGCTCATGGCGATGCGGTGATCGAGATGGGTCGCAACCGCGCCCCCGCCGATCGCGCCGGTGCGGCCCCGAACCCGGAGCCAATCGGGACCCGCCTCGTGTACGACCCCGTTCGCGGCGAGGCCTGCGGCCACGGCGGCGAGGCGGTCGGATTCCTTCACCCGGAGTTCTTCCAGTCCCTCCATCACCGTCTCGCCCTCGGCGAAGGCGGCGGCGACGGCGAGCACAGGATATTCGTCGATCATCGACGGCGCGCGGGCGGCCGGAACCGTGATGCCCTTGAGCCGCGAATGGCGGACGGTGACGTCGCCGACCCGCTCGCCACCGGACAGGCGCTCGTTGGTGATCGTGAGATCCGCGCCCATCTCGCGCAGGGTGTCGAGGAGGCCGGTGCGGGTCGGGTTGAGGAGCACGTCCTCGACGGTGACCTCGGAGCCCGGCACCAGGAGACCGGCGACGAGCGGGAAGGCGGCCGAGCTCGGATCGGCCGGCACGGCGATGCGCTGCGGCGTGAGCTCGACGGGACCGGTGATCGAGATGCGGCGCGCGCCGTCGTCATCGATCGTGATCTTGAGATCGACGCCGAAGCCTTCGAGCATGCGTTCGGTGTGGTCGCGGGTGGCGATCGGTTCGATCACCGTCGTCGTGCCCGGGGTGTTGAGCGCGGCGAGCAGGATCGCCGACTTCACCTGCGCCGACGGCACCGGCAGGCGATACTCGATCGGCAGCGGCCGCGTCGCGCCGCGCACCGAGAGCGGCAGGCGGTCGCCGTCGCGGGCGATGACCTGGGTCCCCATTTCGCGCAGCGGCCCGAGGACGCGGCCCATCGGCCGGCGCGACAGCGAGGCGTCGCCGATGGCGGTCACCGCGATCGGATGGGTGCCGACCATGCCGAGGCAGAGGCGGACGCCGGTGCCGGCATTGCCGAAATCAAGCGGCGCGGTGGGCTCGAGGAGACCGCCGACGCCGACGCCTTGGATATGCCAAGCTCCGTCGGCATCGCGCTCGACCCGGGCGCCGAGGGCGCGCATGGCGGCGGCGGTGCCGAGCACGTCGCCGGATTCGAGAAGGCCGGTCACGATCGTTTCACCGACCGCCAGCGTGCCCAGCATCAGCGAGCGGTGGGAGATCGACTTGTCGCCCGGCACCCGCACACGCCCGCGGAGGGGAGCGGAGGCTGCGGCGCGGAGCGGTTCGGGGGTGTGGGCGTGGCTCATCGTGACGGTTCGGCGCTCGTGCTGACGCGGAAGGCCGGTCCGCGGTCGGTCCCGGCGCGCCCTCGTATCACGACGTTCCCGGCCCGTCACGCCGCCGTAAGCCCGCTAACGACAGAAGCCGCTTGAACCGCGGCCGCATCCGGTGCATTCGGGCTTTGACAGCCCTGCGATGCTTCTGTATGGGAGCGCCGCTCATTTCCAACGCCTACCGAAACGAGGCCCGACCGTGGCAAAACCGGAACTCGGTACCAAACGGCACTGCCCGAACTGCGGGACCCGTTATTACGACCTGAACCGCGACCCCATCCTCTGCCCGAAGTGCGGCACCGTGTTTGAGGCGAGCGCCGCCACCATGCGTGAGCGCGCCGCCAAGCTCGCGGCGGTCGCCGAGGACGAGGCCGAGATCGAGGAGGAGATCAGCGGCGTCGAGCTCGTTCCGCTCGAGGAAGCCGATGGCGACGCCGCGGAAGGCGAGGATGTGCCGGACGATCTCGACGACGGCGCGATCGAGCCGCTCGGCGAGGACGACGACACCTTCCTTGAGGAGGAGGACGAGGGCGACGACGACGTGACCGACATCATCGGCGACGTCGACGAGGAAGAGGAGCGCTGAGCGCTTCTCGAAACTCACCCCCGAAGATTCCGATCGCCCGGCCTCGCGCCGGGCGATTTCGTTTCGACGCGAGGACTCCGGGACACCGCCGCCCGCCCCCGCTCACCGCTCCACTCACGGATCGATGAGGCGCAGATAGATCGCCTTGGCGACTGCGTGGGTCTTGTTGTTGGCGTTGAGCTTCTGCAGGCACGCCCGCATGTGGGTGCCGATGGTGTCGAGCGCGATGCCGAGGATTTCGGCCGTGTCCTGGGCGGTCTTGCCGCGTGCCGCCCAGGCGAGCACGTCGCGCTCGCGATCGGTGAGACGGACGAGATCGGGCGTTTCGTCGTCGAGGTGGATCCGCTTGCCCTGCCCCTGCTGCACCGAGGCGAGGTCGACGATCCGTTGCGCCCAATACAGCATGACCATATGCAACCAATGACTATTGTCCCGCACGGTGCGGCGGAACTCTGAAACTTGCCCGGTCCAGAAGAAGGTGCATGCGCTCGAATAGGGCCGGCCGAGCCGATCGACATAATGGAAGGGCACGACGAGGCCCTCGCGGTAGCCGTGATCGCGCGCCGCCATCATCGTCCGGATCGCCCCCGGATAGCGCCGCCCGAGCCGCGGCGGCAGCGGCACCGCCCCCCAGGTGAACGGCGCGTTCGACCGGCGCCAGACCGGGATCACGGGATCGACGTCGACGAAACCCTCGCTTCGATAATCGCGGTCGAAGCCCGGCGCGATCGTATTGAGCACCAGAGGCGTGACGTCGCCGGGGCGGCCGTCGATGAACGAAAAGGCGCTGAAGCCCGTCGCCTCCGCAATGTTTTGCAAGATCCGTTTGAGCTCGCCGATGGTGGCGGCCCGTTCGATCGACGAGAGAACCTCTTCAAGCGCCGCCGCCGCACCAAACATCACGATTTCCAGTGATACCGCCCCCCTACGATAACCATCAATTGTCGCGACATGGCAACGGGGGCGAGGGCCATGGCGGACGATCTCCTGAGGGCAGTCTTCTTTCGGGCGTCGCGGGATCCTGTGCTGACGCACAGATTGCACGTTTTCCGGAAGGAACTCTTCGTTGACGAGCTCGGATGGGACCTCGCGGTCTCGGGCGAAGCCGAGCGCGATCAGTTCGATCTGATGGATCCGATGAACTGCGCGCTCTTCGTCGGCGACGACCTCGTCGGCACCTTCCGGGCGCTGCGCTGCGACCGGGCCTATCTCGGCAAGGAGGTCTTTCCTCAGCTCGCCTGGACCCACCCCTATCCGACCTCGTCGGAGTGCTGGGAGATCAGCCGGCTCGGCATGATGCGCGCCCACCGCCGCCACGCCAAGGCGCTCTACGCCGCGATGTTCGCGTTCGGCTGGATGCGCAGCGCCCGGGCACTCGTCGCCATCGCCGACCTCGAATACGAGCGCTTCCTCCACGTCCTCGGCATCGAGACGCACCGCTACGGGCCGCCGCAGGAGATCGGTCGCGATCTGCGCGGCCGCCCGATCGTCGCCGTCGCCGGGGAAATCCCCCTGCGCGACCAACCGCCGGCGCTCGTCGCCAAGATGCACGCCCTGCTCGACACCATGGAGATCACCGATGAAACACTGGTTCTCGGATCTCGTCGCGTTCCAGCGTGACCCGCTCAACTTCTTCCTCGATCGCGGCAAGGCGGCGACCGAGCCGCTGGTGCCCCTCGCCATGGGGCCGTACGCCGTGATGCTCGTGGCCGACCCCGAGCTCGTGAAGCCGATCATGAAGGCCGAGGAGGCCATGATCGACAAGGGCAAGCTGATCTACAAGCTGCGCGAGATCATCGGCCGCAGCTCGATGACGCTGTCCGGCCCCGATCACAAGGCGCGTCGCGCCGCGCTGCACCAGCAACTCGCCCGGGGCCTCGCGACCTCCTACGTACCGCAAATCTCCGCCATCATCCGCGAACAGGCGGCCGCGCTCGCGGTGGAGGGCCGCTTCGAGGCCCACCACGTCACCTCGCGGCTGACGCTCCGGGTGATCTGCAACATCCTGTTCGGGCCGGACGTGCTCAGCGCCGAGGACGAGACGCTCCTCATCGAGTCGATCAAGCTCGTCGAGGACGACCTCGCCGCCGACATCTTCAAGGTGCTGCCCGACCTGCCCTGGGTGCGGGCGCGCAAGAAGGCGCGGATGCGCCACGGCCGGGCCCAGATGATGCACGTCGTCGAGCGGGCCAAGGATCGCGCCGGGCAGGCTTCGATCCTGCGCGCTCTCGATGCGCTGAAGCTGCCCCCCGAGGAGCTCGGTGACGAAGTGCTGCTGCTGCTGCTCGCCGGCCACCACACCACCGGCACCGCGGCGGCGTGGCTGCTCTATCACATCGCCGCCGACCCGGCGCTCGCCGCCCGGCTCGCGGCGGAAGCCCGCGCGGTCAGCGACGACACCGGCGAGGCGGTGCCAAGCCGTCTGCCGGGGGCGGCGACCAGCCTCGCCGTTGTGCGCGAGGTGCTGCGGCTCTATCCGTCGGCGTGGTGGCTGTCGCGCGAGGTCAAGCAGCGCATGGAGCTCGGCGGCCGCACGTTGAAGCCGGGCACGTCGCTCCTGATCTCGCCCTGGCACATGCACCGCGATCCGAAATATTGGGCGAACCCGGACAAGTTCGATCTCGAACGGAAGTTCGCCGGCGCCGCCTTCCTGCCCTTCGGGGCGGGGCCGCGCGCCTGCGTCGGCATGGGGGTCGGTATGCTGGAACTGCAACTCCTCGCGCTCGAGTTCGCCGCCGCCTACGAACTGCGCCCGCTCGCCGGGCCGCCGCCCGGACCGAAGCCCTCCATCACCCTGATCCCGCCACCGATGCTTCTCGGGCTGCGGCTTCGGGAGGTTGCTCCGCCCCCCACGCCCCCATCGAGGAGATCGCCCGTGAGCCGCAGCGACTTGGCCAAGAAGCGTGAGAATGCCCCGGCGACCGTCGAGCCGTCGCTGGTCACCTATCTCGAATATGCGCTCTCGGACGTCGGCGAGATCGACGAAACGGCCGCGAGCCTGCTCGAGGCCGCGATCAACCGGCTGCGCCTCGTCGGCGGTCTCGACCGGGAGGGCCGCCGGGCCATGAATTGAGGCCGGCGGCGCAGTCGAGGCGGCCCGTCCCGCCTCGGAGAAGTACGGCCGGCCGGCACCACGAACGGTCGGCCGTATGGCGGACGGGCGCGGCAGGCCGGGGCGACGGGTGGGACACCCAGGCGCGTCGCCGCCCGTTCGCCCCCACGAATGCACGACGAGCCGCGCGGCATCCGCCGGCGGCTCGTCGCCTTTCGAACGTCTATCGGCAGCGCGCCGGCGCGGCGCGCCGAAGCAGGCGCCGATCGATCAGTACTTGTAGTGCTCGGACTTGAACGGGCCGGTCTTCTCGACGCCGATATAGGCGGCCTGCTCGTCGCTGAGCTGCGTCAGCGTCACGCCGAGCTTGGCGAGGTGCAGACGGGCCACCTTCTCGTCGAGGTGCTTCGGCAGCACGTAGACCTTGTTCTCGTACTGGTCGCCGCGGGTGAACAGCTCGATCTGGGCCAGCGTCTGGTTGGTGAACGAGGCCGACATCACGAAGCTCGGGTGCCCGGTGGCGTTGCCGAGGTTCACCAGACGGCCTTCCGAGAGCAGGATGATGCGCTTGGAATCCGGGAATTCGATCAAGTCGACCTGCGGCTTGACGTTCTTCCACTTGAAGTTCTTCAGCGACGCGACCTGGATCTCGTTGTCGAAGTGGCCGATGTTGCAGACGATCGCCATGTCCTTCATGGCGCGCATGTGATCGAGGGTGATGATGTCCTTGTTGCCGGTGGTGGTGACGAAGATATCCGCCTCGCCCACCGCCTGCTCGATGGTCTTCACCTCAAAGCCGTCCATCGCCGCCTGAAGGGCGCAGATCGGATCGATCTCGGTGACGATGACGCGCGCGCCGGAGCCCGACAGCGACTGGGCCGAACCCTTGCCGACGTCGCCGTAGCCGCACACCAGGGCGACTTTGCCGGCCATCATCACGTCGGTGCCACGGCGGATCGCGTCGACCAGGCTCTCACGGCAGCCGTACTTGTTGTCGAACTTCGACTTCGTCACCGAGTCGTTGACGTTGATCGCCGGGAAGGGGAGCTCGCCCTTCTTCTGCAGCTCGTAAAGACGATGCACGCCCGTGGTGGTCTCCTCGGAGACGCCGCGGATGTTCGCCTTCACCTTGGAATACCAGCCGGGGTTCTTGGCCAGCCGGGCCTTGATGGTGGCGAAGAAGGCTTCCTCTTCCTCGTTCTTCGGGTTGGCGATCACCGACGGGTCGGTCTCGGCCTTGGAGCCGATCAGAACCAGCATGGTGGCATCGCCGCCGTCGTCGAGGATCATGTTGGCGGTCTCGCCGCCGCCCCAATCGAACAGCTTGTCGGTGTAGGTCCAGTATTCTTCCAGGGTCTCGCCCTTCACGGCGAACACCGGGATACCCCGCGCGGCGATTGCCGCGGCGGCATGGTCCTGGGTGGAGAAGATGTTGCACGAGGCCCAGCGGACTTCGGCGCCGAGATGGACGAGGGTCTCGATGAGCGCCGCCGTCTGGATCGTCATGTGCAGGCTGCCGGCGATGCGGGCGCCCTTCAGCGGCTGCGTCGGGCCGTACTCGGCGCGGGTCGCCATCAGGCCGGGCATCTCGGTCTCGGCGATGTCGAGCTCGGTACGGCCCCAATCGGCGAGGGAAATGTCCTTCACGACGTAATCGGTGAATGCGGTCATCGGCGGCTCCTCAAGACGGCTCTCGGGCCTCTGTGGCACGGCGGGCTTGCGCGGGCCCGACATCATGGACGTGCCGGACCTTATAAAGCGCCCGCCGAGAGGGTCAATAAGGATATAAAGATTTCTTTATATGGACGCCCCGTCCGCAAGGCGGCTCAATCGCTCTCGCCGAACCCGTGGGAGACGAGGGATTCGAGCGCTTCGAGGACGGCGTCTGCCTGCGGGCCGCAGGCGCGGACGGAAATCGTCGTGCCGGGGCCGGCCGCGAGCATCAGGAGACCCATGATCGAGGTGCCGCCGACCTCTTGGTCGTCGCGACCGACGCGCACCTCGGCCTCGAACATCTCGACGAGGCGGGCGAACTTGGCGGCGGCGCGGGCGTGCAGGCCGCGCCGGTTGACGATCGCGAGATCGCGCACCCGCTCGGAACTATCGGTGACCGGCAAGGACCTGACTCGCCACGCTGATATATTTCTGGCCCGCCTTTTTCGCCTCGTCGACCGCGGTGGTGAGGTCGAGTTCCTCGCGAACGGACGCGAGCTTGACGAGCATCGGCAGGTTGACCCCGGCGATGACCTCGATCTGGCCGAGCTCCATCACGGAAATCGCCAGATTGGATGGCGTGCCGCCGAACATGTCGGTGAGGACGATGACGCCCGCATCGCCGCGCACGCGGCCGACGGCGGCGACAATGTCCTGACGCCGCCGCTCCATATCGTCGTCGGGGCCGATGCAGATCGTCTCTACCGCGGTCTGCGGGCCGACCACATGCTCGGTGGCCGCCTTGAGCTCATCGGCGAGCCGGCCGTGGGTGACGAGGACGAGACCTATCATCGCGTCTCCAACGCATGGCGTCCGCGCCGGAGGCACGGATCGTTCCGGGTTCCGAGGCCGGCCCCGGGCCGCCTCACATTTTCCCAGCCCCGCGGGACGCGCAAGTGTCTTCGCAGCCGCGAAAGCCGAATAGCGCGATCAAGCGCCGGTTCCGCACGGATTTCCGAGACGTTCGACCGTCGCCAGCACCGCACCCGCGGCCGTCTCCGCACTGCGGCAGGGCAACGTCAAGCGCGGCAGATCGATGCCGGCGAGGCGCACGAGGCGCTCCTGCCACTCGGGAACGCGCTCGAGCGCCGCCGGTTCGACGAGATCGACCACCAGACGGACGATCGCCGCGGGTTCGTGGGCGATCGGCTCGATTCCGGCGCCGCGCCGCTCCACGAGACCGGCGATCGGGGCCGGCACGCGCGCCAAGAGGCGGCCGTTCACCGCCGCCAGAAAAACCTGATCGTCCGCGACCAGGCGCGCGAACCGGCCGCGAGCCGCGAGGAGATCGAGGAGCGCGAGAGCAAGCGCCGATTTGCCCGCACCGGACGCACCGCGGATCAGGATGCCCGCTTCACCGGCGAGGAGGACGGTCGCGTGGATCGTGCGCGCCGTGTGAGGCCGCGCCGCGACGCCGGTCGCGTCTACCTCCACGGCCATCGTCTATTTCCCCGGCAGCGGGCCGCCGGGGACACGCACGACGAACCGGGCACCCAGCACCTTCGGCTCGCCCTCCGCGTCGGTCCCGGTGCGGTTCTCGGCCCAGATACGACCCTGGTGCGCCTCGATGATCTGCTTGGAAATCGAAAGCCCGAGGCCCGAATTGTTGCCGAAACCGTCCTGTTCGGGGCGGTCGGTATAGAAGCGCTCGAAGATGCGGTCGATCATTTCGGCGCGGATGCCCGGCCCATCGTCGTCGACGGTGACCTCGATCTCCGGGCCGACGCGGCGCACCCCGACCCGGACCGACCCGCCTGGCGGCGAGAACGAGCGGGCGTTGTCGATGAGGTTGGTGAACACCTGGCCGAGCCGGCTGTCGTGGCCGGTGGTCGCATAGGGTTCGGTGCCGCTGCGGGCCTCGGCGATCTTGAGGACGAGACTTGGGCCGCCGTCCTTGGTGAGGCCGCGCTGGATCGCGACCACCGCTTCCACGATCGCCGCGAGATCGATCGGCACCGAATCCTGGCGCGACAGCTCGGCATCGAGGCGGGAGGCGTCCGAGATGTCGCTGATGAGGCGGTTCAGGCGGCGCACGTCGTGGTGAATGATCTCCATCAGCCGCGCGCGCGAGGCATCGGACTTCGCAAGCGGCAGCGTCTCGACCGCGCTCTTGAGCGAGGTCAGGGGGTTCTTGAGCTCGTGGGAGACGTCGGCGGCGAACGCCTCGATCGCGTCCATGCGCCGGTAGAGCGCGTTCGTCATGTCGTGCAGCGCGCGGGCGAGATGGCCGATCTCATCGCGGCGGTCGGAAAAGTCTGGGATCGTCTCGCGCGCCTTGACGCCGCGGCGCACCCGGTCGGCGGCGGCGGCGAGCCGGCGCATCGGGCCGGCGATGGTGCCGGCGAGCAGCACCGACATGGTGATCGTGACGAGCGCGGCGACGATGAACACCTTGACGATGGCGAGCCGCTCGGCACGCAGGATCGCCTCGATATCGCCGCCCTGGGTCGAGAGCATCAGGACGCCGAGGACGGCGCGGAAACGCTGGATCGGCACCGCCACCGAGACGATGATCTGCCCGTTGTCGGTGACGCGCACCACACTCGCCGGAGCGCCGCCGATCGCCCGCTCGACCTCCGGATAGCCGCGCCCGTCGGCGCCGGACAATTCGTGATAGACCGGCAGCTCACCCCGCACGAACCAGCCCCGCACCATCTCCCACAGCCGGTCGAACCAGTTCGGCGCATCGGCGTCGGGCGGCGGCAGGTCGTACTTTAAGATCTCCCCGCGGGAATAGAGGTAGCGCGAATCGAGCAGGAGCACGCCGTCGCGGTCATAGATGCGGGCGCGCGTCTTGGTGGGCGAGATCAGCCGGCGCAGGATCGGCGCGACGCGCTCCGGATTGATTGGGAAATCGAGCGATTGCAGGCTCTCGTCGTTCGGCGAGGCGGTGTCGCCGGCCTGCATCTGAAGGAGGCGGTCGGGGTCGATGGTGATGGTGCCGGTGTCGGCCGAGGCGGAGCCGGCGATCGCCGCCGCGATGATCTCGCCCTGGGTGAGCAGGCTCTCCACCCGCGCATCGATCAGCCCGGCGCGGAATTGGTTGAGATAGAGGATGCCGGAGACGAGCGCGGCGAGCGCGGCGACGTTGAGGAAGACGATGCGCCGGGTGAGGCTCGAGAAGAAATAGGTCGAGAGCGCCGCCCGCGTGCGCAGAAGGAGGCGGCGCCACGCACGCACCCGCAGGAAGGCCGGTCGGCGCCATTCGAAGCGGGGTCGTGGCGGCTGCGGCGCAGGCGGCGGCTCCGGGACCGGCTCGCTGGAGACCGGCTTGACCTCGGGCGCCTTGCCGGCGGCCGCTGGATCGTCGGTCTCGGCATCGCGCCGCGCGGCGACGGGCGGCGCGGCGGAGGCCTCGTCACGCGGGGCGGGCTTGTCGCCGGCGATCTCCGTTTCAAGGGCCATCAGAGGCCGTCACTCCGTGCGCCGCCGCACCACGCCGTCCGCACGGCCGTGTGGACAGCCATGGCGCATCACATCTCTTTAAAGCGGTAGCCGACGCCGTACAGAGTTTCGATCATGTCGAAGTCGTCATCGACGACCTTGAACTTCTTGCGCAGCCGCTTGATGTGGCTGTCGATGGTGCGGTCGTCGACATAGACCTGATCGTCATAGGCCGCGTCCATCAGGGCGTTGCGGCTCTTGACGACGCCGGGACGCTGGGCGAGCGCGTAGAGGATCAGGAATTCGGTGACGGTGAGCGTCACCGGCAGGCCGCGCCAGGTGCAGGTGTGGCGCTCCTGGTCCATCACCAGCAGGCCGCGCTCGAGGGTCTTGGCCGCATCGGAGGCCTTCGTCGCCGCCGGATCGCGCGGCTGGGAGCGGCGCAGCACCGCCTTCACCCGCTCGACGAGCAGACGCTGGGAGAATGGCTTCCGGATGAAATCGTCGGCCCCCATCTTGAGGCCGAACAATTCGTCGATCTCGTCGTCCTTGGAGGTGAGGAAGATCACCGGCATGTCGCTGCGCTGGCGCAGGCGCCGCAGCAATTCCATGCCGTCCATGCGCGGCATCTTGATGTCGAGGATGGCGAGGTCGGGATTGGCCTGGGCGAGACCGTCGAGCGCCGAGGCGCCGTCGGTATAGGTCTCGACCCGGTAGCCTTCCGCCTCGAGCGCGATCGACACCGAAGCGAGGATGTTTCGATCATCGTCGACGAGGGCGATCGTCGGCATATGAAGCGATCCTTCTCAAGTTGGCCGCCAGAAGTCTCCGGCGGCGGCGTCCGGGACCGGACGAAAATTGGGCGCTGCCCACACTTTGGGCGAAGTGAACGCTTACTCTAGCGAAAATATGGCAGTCGGCTTCTCTTTCAAACCACCTTTTCCTCAAAGGCTGTGCAAGGGCCGGGCGGAGACCGCGAGAAAGCGCGGCAGGAGGATCGCGAGCGAGGTGATCATGCCCGCCGCGATGCCGTAGAACAGCCCGACCGGGCCGAAGCCGAGGACGTGCGTCGCCGCATACGCGGCCGGAACCGCCACGCACCAGAACGCGGCGCCTTGGGCGAACAGCGGCAGCCAGACGTCACCCGTCCCGCGCAACGCCCCGAGCAGCACGCCGTTCGTCGCGTCGACCGCCACGAACCAGCCGGCGACCATGAGCATGTCGCGCGCGATGGTCAGCACCGAGACATCCTGGGTGACGAAGCCGGCGACCGTTTGCGGCGCGAGATGGAAGGCGATGCCGACCGGCACCGCAGCGACGACCGCGAGCCCGAGCGCGACGAGCCCGGCGCGGCGGACGTCCGGCTGCGAGCCGCGCCCGACGGCGATGCCGGTGCGGATCGTCGCCGCGCCACCGAAGCCGATGGCGCTCATATAGACGAGGACGAGCAGGGTCATCGTGGTCTGGTGCGCCGCCGCGGCGACCTCGCCGAGCGCACCGGCGATGAACACGACGGCCGTGAACGCCGAGCTCTCGACGCCCTGGGCGATGCCCATCGGCAGGCCGAGCCGGCGCAGCTTGCGCCCGACCTCGCCGCCCGCGCGCGCCGCCTCGGCGAACCAGGTCCGCAGCGGCACATCGAGGCCGAGCCGGCGCCGGTCGGCACGATGAGCCCAGATCACCCAGGCGACGGCGACGAAGCAGAGCCACCGGATCGCCGACGAGCCGAGCACGGCCCCCGCGGCCCCCATCGGCGCGACGAAGCCGCCCCAGCCGAGCACCAGGGCGAGATTGAGCGGGATCTTGACGAGGTCGGCGACGAGAATGACGATCAGGGCGACGCGAGGCCGGCCGGTCGCCTCCAGGAACATCGCCGCGGTGACGTAGAGCAGCAGGCCCGGCAGACCATAGGCATAGGCCCGCGACACCGCGGCGGCGCCGGCGGCGATCTCCGGCGTCTGGCCGACGGCGCGGAAGAACGGCTCGGAGAAGGCGCTCGCGGTGCCGATGACGACCCCGAGCACGAGGGCATGCAACAGCGCCGCCCGCAGCACGGCGCCGGCCCCGGCGGGATGACCCGCGCCGATCGCCTGGGCGGTCAGGACGGCGGTCGATTGCAGGGCGCCGAGCGCCACCAGCATCAGCGTGATCTGCGGAGCGATGCCGACCGCGAAGAAGGCGAGCTGGTCGGGCCCCGACCAGCCGGTCACCACCGTATCGATGGTGATCATCAGGATCATGCCGGCGCGCGATCCGATCATCGGCAGCGCCAGGCGCACCGTCTCGGCGACGTGCTTGCGGAGCGGCAGCGCGGCGCCGACAGGTGGCACGGCGGACGCGAGAGCGAAATCGGACGGCATTCTGATCAAGGCGCTCTTGTAGGGGCGGATTCGGGGGCGGCCGAAGCGGCCCGACCCTCCCTCTTACCCCAGACGATCCCCTGTTGCACAGCAAACGGGCGCCGTGCCCAATATGGCTTCACGACCATTTGGGACCCGATCCATGGATTCGCACGACGATCTCGACATCGCCCGACGGCTTCTTCGCACCGCACGGCGCTGCGCGCTCGGGACGCGGACGCTGGCCGACGCGCCGCTCGGCGCCGGCGCGCCGTTCGCCTCGCTCGCGACCTATGCCACGCTGCCGAGCGGCGCGCCGGTCGTCTTGGTCTCGCGTCTCGCCGTCCACACCCGCAATCTCGAAGCCGATTCCCGGGCCGCGCTCCTCGTCGAGGACGTCGACATCGCCGATCCGCTGGAGGGGGCCCGCCTCACCCTCAGCGGCCGGCTCGACACGGTGCCCGCCGATCTCGTGCCCCTGGTCCGGCGGCGCTTCCTCGCCCGCCATCCTGCGGCGGCGTCCTATGTCGATTTCGGCGATTTCGGCTTCCGGCAATTGACCCTCGCCGGCGCGCACCTCGTCGCCGGCTTCGGCCGCATCCGCGGTTTCGCCGCCGCCGACCTCCTGACCCCGCTCGCCGGCGCCGCCGATCTCGTCGAGGCCGAGCCCTCCGCGCTCGAACACATGAACGCCGACCACCGCGACGCGCTCGCGGCCTACGCGACGGGCCTCGCCGGCGCGGCGCCGGGTGATTGGCGGGCGACCGGCCTCGACCCAGACGGTCTCGACCTGATGACCGCGGACGCCCGCCGCACGGTGCGGGTGCGCTTCCCCGAGCGGGTCACGAACGCGACAACCCTGCGGCTCGCCCTGCGCGAACTCGCCGACGCCGCCCGCGCCGCCGCACGGGCGCAGCAGCAGCAGACCTAAGGCCGGCGAGACCCGAAGCCGGGCGCCTGTCCAAGCCTCCGTCCTTTACCGATATCCAGATTTATTGTCATTCTGCTCCGATTATACGATCGCAAAACCAAGACGGCGCACGCTGATGTGACGGCGGCACGCATATTCTTGGTCAGGGCAAGCGTCGAAACCTTGCAGTTCCCGCGTCGCTGCGCCTATGTTTTCTGCCGAAGCGCCAAAGAGCGCACCCGAATAAATGAAGCACGATTACTTTTAGATCCGAATTAAAGGAGAGTGCGCGTGAAAGAGACCGGTCTTCGAAACGAGACGTTCGGCCTCGGGTCGTTCGCGTTCGAGGGGCTCGCGAGCCTGCGCTGGAACGGTGGCGAGGCGGAGCTCTACGAGACCGCGATCCGCAACGGCGAAGGCCGGGTGGCGGCCGGCGGCGCGCTCACGGTGACGACCGGTGTCCATACCGGCCGCTCGCCGCGCGACAAGTTCGTGGTCCGCGACGCCCTCACCGAACCGAGCGTCTGGTGGGACAACAACCGCGAGATGAGCCGGGACCATTTCGACCTGTTGCTCGCCGACATGCTCGCCCATGCCAAGGGCCGCGCCCTCGAGGTGCAGGATCTCTACGGCGGCGCCGACCCCGACTATCGCCTGCCGACCCGCCTCTTCGTCGAATATGCGTGGCACGCCCTCTTCATCCGCAATCTCCTGATCCGCCCGGCGGCGGAGGAGCTCGCGACCTTCGTGCCCGAACTCACCATCATCGACCTGCCGAGCTTCAAGGCCGACCCGGCGCGCCACGGCACCCGCACGGAAACGGTCATCGCCTGCGACTTCACCCGCAAGATCGTGCTGATCGGCGGCACGTCCTATGCCGGCGAGATGAAGAAGTCGGTGTTCACACTTCTGAACTTCCTGCTGCCGCCGCAGGGCGTCATGCCGATGCATTGCTCGGCGAATGTCGGCCCGGCCGGCGATTCCGCCCTGTTCTTCGGCCTCTCCGGAACCGGCAAGACGACCCTCTCGGCCGATCCCGCTCGCACCCTCGTCGGCGACGACGAGCACGGCTGGGGCGACAACGGCATCTTCAATTTCGAGGGCGGCTGCTACGCCAAGACGATCCGCCTCTCCCGCGAGGCCGAGCCGGCGATCTTCTCGACGACCGAGCGCTTCGGCACGGTGCTCGAGAACGTGGTGCTCGATCCCGTCACCCGCGTGCCCGATTTCGACGACGGCAGCCTGACCGAGAACACCCGCGCCGCCTACCCGATCCACTTCATCGCCAACGCGAGCGAAACCGGCCGCGCCGGCCACCCGAAGACGATCGTGATGCTGACCGCCGACGCCTTCGGCGTGATGCCCCCGATCGCGCGGCTGAGCCCGGCCGAGGCGATGTACCACTTCCTCTCCGGCTACACGGCGAAGGTCGCCGGCACCGAGAAGGGCGTGACGGAGCCGGAGGCGACGTTCTCGACCTGCTTCGGCGCACCGTTCATGCCGCGCCACCCGACCGAATACGGCAATCTGCTCCGCGAGCTGATCGCCCGTCACGGCGCCGATTGCTGGCTCGTCAACACCGGCTGGACCGGCGGCAAATACGGCGTCGGCCGGCGCATGCCGATCAAGGTGACGCGCACCCTGCTCGCCGCCGCCCTCGACGGCTCGCTCAAGAGCGCCGGCTTCCGCACCGACCCCTATTTCGGCTTCAAGGTGCCGACCTCGGTCGCGGGCGTCGAACCGCACCTGCTCTACCCGGCGAAGACCTGGGCGGACAAGGCGGCCTTCGACGAGACGGCGCGGGCGCTCGTCGGCATGTTCCGCCGAAATTTCGAGAAGTTCGAGGGCTCGGTCGATGCCGACGTCCGCGCCGCCGCGCCGGCCGTGCGGATCGCGGCCTGACACGACCGGCCGGCACACCCCGAGAACGCGAGAGCGCCGGCATCCCCGGCGCTCTCGGGCTTTCGAGCCGTCGCGTCAGCCGCCGAGATGATCGGCGAGCACGTGCAGGCCGATGGCGACGAGCGCGACGCCGCCGAGCGCCTCCGCCACGCGGCCGAGGCGCGCGCCGGCGAAACGGCCGAGACCGAGCCCCATCAGGGTCATGGCGAAGGTGACCAGGCCGATGGTGACGATCGCGACCAAGATGCGGTCGGTCAGAAGGGCGAGCGTCAGCCCCACCGCGGTCGCGTCGATGGACGTGCCGAGCGCCGTTGTCGCCACCACCGCGAAGCTCGGGCCGGCCCGTTCGGCCGTTTCCTCGGCCCGCGGTTTCAAGGCCCCGAGCGTCATGCGCAGACCGAGGACGCCGAGAATGGCGAACGCGATCCAATGGTCGAACGGCGCCACGAGATGGGCGAAGCGCTCCCCCGCGAGCCAGCCGATCAGCGGCGCGAGCGCCTCGAGAAGGCCGAAGCCGCAGGCGATGCCGACCGAGCGTCCGAACCTAAGCGCCGGATAGGTCGCCCCCTTGGCGACCGCCGCCGCGAAGGCGTCGGCGGAAAGCACCAACGCGAGCACGAAGGTCTGCACCGAAAGAACCATGCCGGCCGAGCCTCCTCACGCGTACAGACAGAAAGATTGCAAGATGAGCGCCGCCGCTGACGAAGCCCCGAGCCCATGCGTCGCGGAAGATCGGGGCCGCCAGCGCTTCTAGGTGGGCCTATCATCGTGATCACGATCCCGGCAATCGTTGTGTTTGCACATCAGTTGCATGAAGAATCGGCGACCGCGACTTGAAATCATTCAAAGTCCAGTCGCGACTTAGAAGCATGTCCGCGAGACCGATTTACCGTGCCACAGCGGACATCTAGCGGCGCGCGGCGAGGACCGCTCCACGGACTTTGGATTGCGTCCAAGACGCAACGCGCTAATCTGCGACAAACTGTCCGCCGTGTCGGGATCACCCACGATGCACACCTTCGCAGGCGACCCGGAACGACCGCGAACGGGATGCGGCCATCGATGATCGCACGAAGGCTAGCGGGAGCGCTGCCATGAGCCCCACTGTTCCCCCCGCCGGATCGGCCGCCCGCACCGAGCCGCCCGACGTGCTCGCCGTCGCGGAAGCCTGGCGGCGGGCGGGTCGGCCGGTGGCGCTCGCCACCGTGGTCGAGACCTGGGGCTCGGCCCCGCGGCCGGTCGGCTCGCACTTGGTCATCGACGGCGACGGCCTGTTCGAAGGCTCCGTTTCGGGCGGCTGCGTCGAGGGCGCCGTGGTCGGCGAGGCCCTGGAAGCGATCGCGGACGGACGGACGCGGCTCCTCGAATTCGGCGTCGCCGACGAGACCGCCTGGAAGGTCGGCCTGTCCTGCGGCGGCACGATCCGGATCTATGTCGAGCCGATTTCATGAGCGGATGCTGGACGGCAGATTGGGGGGACAGAATCCCCGCGTGCATCGAGGGCCATCGGATATGGTCCCGGACCATCCAAACGACCCCGCTTATGCGGCGGACACCTTGCTCTCCGTCGTCATTGCCGGCCTCGTGCCGGCAACCCAGGGGCGGTGAACACAGGGCGCGCAGCCCCTGGGTCCCCAGGACGAGCCCGGGGAGGACGACGGAAAGGACGTGCGTACCCTCCTCGGAGCAGCCGCCATCACGTGCGATTGCCCTCGCCTGCATCGGGGCGGTCGGTGCATCCGACTCCACAGGAGCGCCCCCGTCGATAATCATCGGCGCCCCGCTTCCTTCTCCCCGCAAGCGGGGAGAAGGTGGCCCGCAGGGCCGGATGAGGGGCCGCTTCCGCCGCCCACAACCTTTTCAAATGGAACGCCTTTCCCCTCATCCGCCCCTGCGGGGCACCTTCTCCCCTGAGGGGAGAAGGGAAGCGGTGGCGAGGCCCAGCGGGAGCGCATGCAGCGGGAGGCCGGCATGGATCTGAGCCTTCTCGCCGCGCTCAATGCGGAGCGCCGGGCCCGGCGCGCGGTGATCGTGGCGACGCGGCTTGCCGACGGCACGGCGCGGCTCCTCTCGGAGGGCGCCGTGCCCGACGGTGATCCGCTCGCCACGGAGGCCGCCATACGGTTCCGCTCCGGCCGATCCGGGCTCGTCGAGGCGGCCGGGGAGCCCCTGTTCCTCAATGTCCACCTGCCGCCGCCGCGGCTCGTCGCAGTCGGTGCGGTCCACATCACCCAGGCGCTCGCGCCGATGGCGTCGATCGCCGGGCTCGACGTCACCATCGTCGATCCGCGCACCGCCTTCGCTGCGCCGGAACGCTTTCCCGGCGCCACGCTGATCCCCGCCTGGCCGGGCGACGTCGCGGCGGCGCTCGCGTTCGATCGCTTCACGGCGCTCGCCGCCCTCACCCACGATCCGAAGATCGACGAACCGGCGATCGAGGCCGCACTCGCCGCCGGCTGCTTCTATGTCGGTGCGCTCGGCAGCCGGAAGACTCATGCCCGGCGCGTCGAGCGGCTCACCGCGGCCGGCGTTGCCCCGGCGGCAATCGCCCGCATCGCGGCCCCGATCGGCCTCGATATCGGCGCGGCGACGCCGGCCGAGATCGCCGTCGCCGTGCTCGCGGAGATCATCGCCGCCCTGCGCGGCGGCCCGCGACGGCCCACGGGGGAGGCAGCGTCTTGAAATTCGGCCCGATCCCGATCGCCGCCGCGGACGGGGCGCTGCTCGCCCACGCCGTCCGGGCCGGGGATATCCTACTGCGCAAGGGCCAGCGCCTCGGACCGGCCGAGTGCGCCGCGCTCGCCGCGGCCGGCATCGCCGAGGTGATCGCGGCCCGGCTCGATCCCGACCGCGATCGCCACGAAGACGAGGCGGCACGCCGCCTCGCCGGCGCGCTGACGGGCGACGGCCTCGCCGCCGACGAAGCCGCCGCCGGCCGCGTCAACCTGCGGGCCACGGTGCCAGGCCTCCTCGTCGTCGACGCCGCCGGCGTTCATGCCTTCAACCGGATCGACGACGGCATCACGCTGGCGACGCTGCCGCCGTTCGCGCCGCTCGAAGCGGGCACGATGGCGGCAACCGTCAAGATCATCCCCTTCGCCGTCGGCCTCGACGCCGTCACGGCGGCGCTCGAGAGCACCACCCAGCGGCCACCGATCCGTCTCGCGCCGTTCCGCCCGCGCCGCGTCGCGGTGATCTCGACGCGGCTGCCGAACCTCAAGGAAAGCGTCATCGACAAGACGCTCGCGGTGCTCCGGGCGCGGCTCGCGCCGTCGGCCAGCACCATCGTCGCCGACCGTCGCATCCCCCATACGACGGAGGCGGTCGCGTCGGCGATCGCCGACGCCGCGCGGGACGCGCCGGACCTCGTCGTGCTGTTCGGGGCTTCCGCCGTGACCGACATCGCGGACGTGCTCCCGGCTGGGCTCGTCGCCGCCGGCGGCGAGATCGAGCGCTTCGGCATGCCGGTCGATCCCGGCAATCTGCTCCTCCTCGGCCGCCACGACGGCCGGCCCGTCGTCGTCGCCCCCGGCTGCGCCCGCAGCCCCAAGGAGAACGGCTTCGATTGGGTCCTGAACCGGCTGATCGCGGGCCTCACCGTCACCTCCGACGACATCGCGGCGCTCGGCGTCGGCGGCCTCCTCAACGAGATCGTGTCGCGCCCGCGGCCGCGCGAGGCCCCGGCGCCGGAGCCCGCGGCCGCGCCCCGGATCGCCGCGATCGTGCTCGCCGCCGGCCGGTCCACCCGCATGGGCGGACCGAACAAGCTGCTCGCGCCCCTCGACGGCCGCCCGCTGGTGCGCCGCGCGGTCGAGGCCGCCTGCGGCAGCCGGGCGACCGCCGTGATCGTGGTGACGGGCCACGAGGCCCCGGTCGTCCGCGCGGCGCTCGAGGGCCTTCCCGTGCGCTTCGTCCACAATCCCGCTTATGCGGAAGGCCTCTCGACCTCCCTCGCCGCCGGCCTCGACGCTCTCGGTGCCGAGATCGAGGCGGCGGCGGTCCTGCTCGGCGACATGCCCCGGGTAACGGCCGGCATGGTCGACCGGCTCGTCGACGCCTATCAGCCGGCGCGCGGCGCTCTGATCGCGCTGTCGACGAGCGGCGGACGGCGCGGCAATCCCGTTCTGTGGTCGCGGCGCTTCTTCCCGGAACTCCAGGCGATCCGTGGCGACACCGGCGGCCGCGACCTTCTCGCCGCCTACCCGGAAGCGATCACCGAAGTCGAACAGGGCGACGGTGCGGCCTTCGACGTCGACACGCCCGAGGCCCTCGCCGCCCTCGGCGCCGAGACGACGATCTGAAGCCTTCCGTGGGGTCACGGGGCGTCTCGTGATGAGGACACCTTCTATTGCGCCCCGCGCTACTCGAAATGAGTATTGCCGACCCATTTCAGGTATAAATCGCCAGATATACGTATTCGATCATTAATAATAGGACATAGTCGCCGATAACGCTTCATCGCCAATTGACCGAAATCCAAATCGTCGTATCCTTATCTCCATCGAAGCGACGCGGAAGACAACGGAGATAAAAAATCCTTCGCCTTCCAAGACGAATCGAGCGGATAAGGCCAACGGGGAAGATTAAATCACCGTCAATCCAAATCCGAACCTGAAATATGGGCCGCAAAGGCGATCAAGCCCGAGCGGTTCAGAGCCTCTCACCCCGAAGCTCTCGGCGACCCCTCCGCCCGCGCTGCCGGCGCTCCCGGCAACCCTCCGGTTAGGCCCCGACCGTCTTCGCCCATCTTGACGGATGCGGCGCCGGGCTCCGCGCGAGCCACCCTCCTGAAACGAGGGAAAAGACGTCGAATCCCCAGTTCAACCACCCACACTGGGACTGACCATCATGAACACCTTCTCGCAGAACATCCCGCTCGACGACCGCACCCTCAACGCGGTGAACGGCGGCACCTTTCAGCCCTTCGATCTCGGCCCCGAGATCGGCGCGCACACGGTGGAACCGCTCGTCATGGGCGGTGCCGACCCCGGCTGGACCCCGATCAACACCTTCCCCGTCGGGACCGGCGGTACCCACGCCCCGTTCGGCAACGCTCCCTTCCCGGACACGACCGTCGTCGGCATCCCCGGCACGATCTTCGCCAACGGCTGATCCGGCGTGATTGAAACCTTCCTGTTCCAGCCAGGAATAGAAACGCAATAGGTGCTACAATGTCTGAGATGATCGTGAATACGAACGGCGCGCTGAAGCTCGATGATACTACGCTCCGCGCGGTTGCCGGCGGCCTGAGCCTCGACATCGACCCATCCGATATATGGTCCTCCGGTTGGTCGTCTCTGCGGGACGATCTCAGCGGGGCCGGCGACATGTCCGTCAGCGATGTCGGGGCGGCGGCCGTCGGCGAGGGAGGGCTGATGGCGGGCGGCGCGGGTGCCGCCGCAGCGGACGTCGGGGCCGCGGCCGCTGCCACCGCCGGTGCCACCGTCCTCGCGCCCATCGCGGCCGGCGTCGCAGTCGTGGCCGCAGTCGCCGGCCTCGCTTACGCAGCTTACAAGATCTTCTGATCGAAAGACGCTGAGCGCGACACGCGTAACCGGTCGAAACGCACGGCGTGCCCGAACCGGCTGACAAGCGGGTGCCCCTGACGGGGCGCCCGCGGGAGTTCTCAGGGCGCCGCCACATCGCTGGGCGACCTGACCCTCCGGTCCGGCAGGAGCCGGGCCGGTATTTTCCCGCCTGGCGCGCCTGTCCGTTGGGGGAGACGCGCAGACCCGGCGGGAAAAGGAAGAGGGCGCGTCCCCTTGGGGGGAGACGCGCCCTCTTCGCGCTTTGGCGCCTCTTCGAGAGCGGCCTTCGCCAGCCCTGCGGGCAGGACCGCGGGCCGCACCGTGAACGGACCCTAACCGCCGCATTAAACTTGAGATAGATTCGCAACTAGAGCCCGAGGGCGGCTTGACCGGGCGGCGCGTCGGGGTATTTTCATCTTCATCGAAGCGACGATGAAGCCGAAGCAAACAGAAATCTTCTTCTTTTCGTCCATCGATCCGAAGACGGGAACTCCGAGATAAACCTAGCGAAAGCAGGATTTCATCGGCCCGAACTCAGAAAAATGCCGCGCGGACCCACAGGGCCCGCACGACGGAGCTCAAATCGAAGCTCTCGAGACCCCTCCGCCCGCGCTGCCGGCGTTTCCGGCAACCCTCCGGTCCGGCCCCGACCGTCTTCGCCCCATCTCACGAGGATGCGGCGCCCGGCTCGTTGCGAGCCACCCTCGTCATCGAGGGCTCGAGACGTCGAATCCCCAGTCGCACGCAAACACTGGGAGTGACCATTATGAACACCACCTTCGCCAACACCGCCCGCACCACGGCCCTGGACGACCACGCCCTGGCGATGATCGCCGGCGGCACCGTCACGCCGCAGCAGGTCATCAACCAGGTGATCGCCGGTCTGCCCTTCGGGGGCGAGGCCAACCGCTTCGGCCCTTGCCCGAACCCCGATGCGTTCCCGATCGGCCCCTGCCCGAACCCGGATGCCTTCCCGGTGCCGGCGCCGAACCCGGACGCCAACGGCTGACGATCCGGCACCGCACGCGCGGCGCGCTTCAACCCATCAAATGGAAACCCTTTCCTGAATAGGTGCCAAAATGTCGATGATGACCATGAATATGAACGGCGAGGCGCTCGCCCTGAACGACGCAGCCCTGAACACCGTGACCGGCGGCAGCCTGAGCTGGTTCTCCGATATCGGCGACGAACTGAGCGGTTGGGTCTGCGATATGTCCCGCACCGTGAGCTCGGTCGGAAGCGATATCCTCGAAGGCGGCGCCGGCGAGGCCGCGGCCGAAGCCGGTGCGGAAGGCGCCGAGGCCGGCTCCTGCCTCGGCCCGGTCGGGGCGGTGGTCGGCGGCGCGGTCGCGGCCGGGATCGGCTATCTCGCCTACAAGTTCTTCTGATGCGGCCGTCCCGACCGCACATTCATGACCAAGCGGGCCACTCTCCGGATGCCGGAGGGCGGCCCGCTTCCGTTCGGGGAGCGTCCGTGCGGACCCCGCGCAGCGCGCGGCAGCGGCCCCGTTCCATCCCGGCCGCGCGGCCCGGCCAGCGGGGCCAGACGCTCACCGCAACATTAAACTTGCGACAGGTTCGCAATAAAGGCCACTCCCCCGCTTGACCGCCACCGCCATCGGCGTATCCTCAGCTTCGTCGAAACGATCGAAGCAGACAGAAGTCATCCAAATGATTTTCTAACTTATAAAGTCGAATCGAACGGATGGGACCGCCCGCCAACAGAGGCGAAGTTGTCCGATTCGATCTTCAGACTAAAACCGTGCGGACCGCGAGGTCCAAGCGGTCAGAGCCTCACCCCGAAGCTCTCGAGACCCCTCCGCCCGCGCTGCCGGCGTCTCTGGCAACCCTCCGGTTCGGCCCCGACCGTCTTCGCCCCATCTCACCGGGATGCGGCGCCCGGCTCCGTGCGAGCCACCCTCAGAAGCGAGGGTCCGAGACGTCGAATCCCCCGTTGAACGTACCGATCGAACACGGGGAGACACCATCATGACCACTTTCACCACGATCGAAGATCGCGCCTTGCACACCATCTCCGGCGGCACCGGCTCGTCACAGCAGACGGTGCAGCAAGCGCTCGCCAACCTGCCGTTCGCCAACGAAATGGGCGGCGCGACTGCGGATATCTATTATCCGAGCCAGCAGCAGCTCCAACAGTCCGGCATGCTGCAGGGCCTCGCCAATCAGTAACCCGGTCGGCCGACCCGCTGGCCTGCCGACAGTGGTGGCGACCCGATCCCGACGACCTACGGGCCGCCTCCGGATTTATCTCGACGCCTACCCTCTTCCTCTGTGAACCTCCCGACTCAAACGGGCCTTCCCATCCGGAAGGCCCGTTTTTTTATTTCTTCTTCTTGAAGGCGACGTCCGTCGTCTTGACCATCGGGCCGTCGGTGCCGAGCTTGTCCTCGACGACGAAGGTGAAGCCGTTCTGTCCGGCATTGACGATGGTCATCGTCGCCGTGGTGTCGCCGTTGACCGGCTTCGGCCAGGTGATCGTCAGGGTGATGGTGTCGCCCTTACGCGCGCCCGACAATTTGGCCGGGCCGACGATGGAGCCGACATAGGTACCGGTGAAGCGGCCGGTGCGCGGGTCCTGGGTGATGTCGGCGGAGATCGCCCGGCTGAAGATCAGGTAGGCGCGGCAATTGCCGGCGAGGCGGACGTGATTGCCGTCCGCGCTGCCGTCGAGGTCGCACGTCACGCGCGTCTGACCGGATTGGAGATTGCGCTGGACCATGCCGCCGCCGCTCCAATGGCCTGAGAAGCGGGACAGGAAGGCGGCATCGACGGCGGCGGCCGCCGGCAGCGAGGCGGCGATCACGAAGGCTGCGGCGACGGCGGTGCGGTTCATCCCTGTCTCCCGTTCGGCGAAGGCATTCGTGGCCAACGCCCCCGCGGTCCCGAAGTTCCGCGGGCCGAGGGATGCGGTCTCAGCCCTCGAGCTCTTCCTTCAGGAGTTCGAGCCGCAGCCATTCCTCTTCGGCCTCGGCGAGCTTGCCTTCGGCCGCCTTCAGCGCGGTCGCAGCCTTCTCGAAGGCCGCCCGGTCGCGGGCGAACAGATTGGGCTCGGAGAGCTTCGTCTGCAACGTCGCGATGTCCTTCTCGAGCGCCGCCATGGTCTTGGGCAGCGTCTCGAGCGCGTGCTTCTCCTTGAAGGAGAGCTTTCGGCGCGCCTCCGCCTTGGCCTGAACGGCCGCCGGCTTATCCTCCGCCCCGCGCTCGGCTGCCGCCACCCCCTTCATCGTGACGCCGCGCCCACGCTGGGCGACCATGTCGCTGTAGCCGCCGGCATAATCGCGCCAGACGCCGGGCCCCTCGTAGGCGATCACCGAAGTCACGACGCGGTCGATAAAGTCGCGGTCGTGGCTGATGAGGAGAACGGTGCCGCCGTAGTCGCCCAGCATCTCCTGGAGAAGATCCAGCGTCTCGAGGTCGAGATCGTTGGTCGGTTCGTCGAGCACGAGGAGGTTCGAAGGCCGCGCCAGGGCGCGGGCGAGCATCAGCCGGCCCCGCTCGCCGCCGGAGAGCACGCTGACGGGCGTGCGCGCCTGTTCGGGCGAGAACAGGAAGTCCTTCATGTAGCTGACGACGTGGCGCGGCTCGCCGTTGACGATGACCTGGTCGTTGCGGCCTTCGGTCAGCACCTCGGTGAGCGGCGCCGTCGGGTCGAGGCTCTCGCGGTGCTGGTCGAGGGTGACGACGTCGAGATTGGTGCCGAGGCGGATGATGCCGGAATCCGGGGCGAGCGCTCCGGTGATGAGGTTGACGAGGGTCGTCTTGCCGGCCCCGTTCGGTCCGACGATGCCGACCCGGTCGCCGCGCAGGATTCGGGTCGAGAAGCCCGAAACGATCGGGGTCTCGCCGTAGGACTTGTAGACGTCCTTCGCCTCGATGACGAGCTTGCCGGAGACGTCGCTCTCGGAGGCGGCGAGCTTGACCTCACCGACCGCGCGGCGGGCGGTACGGCGAGCGTCGCGCATCTCGCCGAGCAGACCGAGGCGGCGCTGGTTGCGCTTGCGCCGCGCCGAGACGCCGTAGCGGACCCAGTCCTCCTCCATGGCGATCTTGCGGTCGAGCTTGTGGCGGTCGCGCTCCTCCTCCGCATAGACCTCGTCGCGCCACGCCTCGAAGAAGGCGAAGCCGCGGTCGTGCCGCCGGGTGCGGCCGCGATCGAGCCACACGGTCGCCCGCGATAGCCGCTCGAGGAAGCGGCGATCGTGGCTGATGAGGACGATCGCCGAGCGCAGGCCGGAGAGCTCGCCTTCGAGCCATTCGATCGCCGGCAGATCGAGATGGTTGGTCGGCTCGTCGAGAAAGAGGATGTCGGGCTCCGGCGCCAGCACCCGGGCGAGCGCGGCGCGGCGGCCCTCGCCGCCGGACAGGCGGTCGGGCTCCTCGTCGCCGGTCAGGCCGAGGGATTCGAGGAGGAGGCGGGCCCGGTAGGGATCGTCGCCCGGGCCGAGGCCCGCCTCGACATAAGCGAGCGTCGAGGTATAGCCCTCGAACGACGGCTCCTGGGGCAGGTAGCGCACCGTCGCGCCTGGATGCAGGAAGCGGTCGCCGCGATCGGCCTCGACGATGCCCGCCGCGATCTTGAGCAGGGTCGATTTGCCGGAGCCGTTGCGGCCGACGAGGCAGACCCGCTCCCCCTCGCCGACGATGAGGTCGGCGCCGTCGAGCACGGGCGTGCCGCCGAAGGTGAGTGAGATCGATTGCAGGGTCAGAAGCGGTGGTGCCATGGCGGCGGTGTTCGCCCGCCCGCGCCGCCATGTCAATTGCGGCCACCTGTCAAAGGCGGTGCCGCTCTGTGACGGCCACCGCCGCCGGACCCCGCCGCCGGCACGCCTCTGCCGCGATCCGCGACGGACCGGCGCGAATTCCCGCGGCGGTGCGGAAACCCGATCTCAATCCCGTTGCTTTATCCCCGAACCGCGGCCGCCCCTTCTTTTCGCCACACCGGCGGTTCAACGGGGACGGCTCAATTCGGACGGATGGATCGGAGAAGGCGAAGCATGGCGCGTCAAACGGGGGAGCGCAGGGAACCGACGTTCGGCGGCGGCGGAGGCCGACGCAGCGACGGTGGCCTGCGCGCCGAGGCCCGCGACCGCCCCGGCGGACCGCCGAGCACGCCGAAGCGCCGGCCCCCCGCCCCGAAACGTCCCAAGGGTACCAAGAAGCGGCCGCGGCGGTCGCTCATCGGCCGTCTTGTGCGCGGCACGATCTATTGGGGCTTCGTGCTCGCGATCTGGGGCGCCATCGCAGTCGCCGCGGTGATCGGCTATTTCGCCGCCACGATGCCGCCGATCGACGAATTCTCGGTGCCGAAGCGGCCGCCGAACGTGCAGATCGTCTCCGAGACCGGCGACCTGATCGCCAACCGCGGCGACACCGGCGGCGAGCGCATCCCGCTCGCGCAGATGCCGAAATTCCTGCCCGAGGCGGTCGTCTCGATCGAGGACCGGCGCTTCTACGACCATATGGGCATCGACCCGATCGGCCTCGCCCGCGCCTTCGTGACCAACCTGCGCGCCGGCTCGACGGTGCAGGGCGGCTCGACCCTGACCCAGCAGCTCGCCAAGAATCTCTTCCTCGAGCCCGACCGCACCATCCAGCGCAAGCTCCAGGAAGTCGTCCTTTCGATCCGCCTCGAGGCGAAATATTCGAAGGACGAGATCCTCGATATGTATCTCAACCGCGTCTATCTCGGCGCCGGCGCTTACGGCGTCGATGCCGCGGCGCGGCGCTATTTCGGCAAGTCCGCCCGCGACTTGAACCTGCCGGAATCGGCGATGATCGCGGGCCTCCTCAAGGCGCCGTCCAAATATGCCCCGACGCGCGACGCCGACCTCGCCGCCCAGCGCGCCGCCGTGGTGCTCGGCGCGATGCGCGAAGAGAACTACATCACCGACGCCCAGTTGAAGGACGCCCTCGCCCATCCGGCGAAGCCGGTGAGCCGCGAGCTCGTCGCAAGCGGCGGCTACGTCGCCGATTGGGTGATGGACCAATTGCCGAGCTTCGCCGGCGCACTCAACGGCGACGTGATCGTCGAGACCACTATCGATTCCGCGCTGCAGAAGACCGCCGAGGCGACGCTCCGCAAGGGCCTCGACACCGATGGCAAGAAATATGGCGTGACCCAGGGCGCCGTCGTCATCCTCGACGGCAACGGCGCGGTGAAGGCCCTCGTCGGCGGCCGCGATTATACGACGAGCCAGTACAACCGCGCCGTCACCGCCAAGCGCCAGCCGGGCTCGGCCTTCAAGCCGTTCGTCTATCTCACCGCGGTCGAGCACGGCATGACGCCGTCGTCGACGGTGGTGGACCAGCCCGTCTCTATCGGCGGCTGGAGCCCGGAGAACTACGAGCACCGCTATCTCGGGGCGATCCCGCTCGCCCGAGCGCTGGCGCTCTCGCTCAACACCGTCTCGGTGCAGCTCGTGCAGCGCTTCGGGCCACAGGCCGTGATCGACACGGCGCACCGGCTCGGCATCGTCTCGCAGATCCAGCCGAACGCCTCGATCGCGCTCGGCACCTCGGAAGTGACGCCGCTCGAACTTACCTCGGCCTATGTGCCGTTCTCGAACGGCGGCTTCGGCGTGGTGCCCCACGTCATCCGCCGCATCACCTCGTCGGACGGCAAGACCGTCATCTACGAGCGCCAGAGCGGCGGCAGCCGGCAGGTCGTGCAGCCCCAATATGTGGGCGAGATGAACGCGATGATGTCTCAGGTCATCCTCGCCGGCACCGGCCAGCGCGCCCGCATCAAGGGTTGGCCGGCGGCCGGCAAGAGCGGCACCAGCCAGGCCTATCGCGACGCCTGGTTCGTCGGCTTCACCGGCTACTTCACCACCGGCGTCTGGCTCGGCAACGACGACGGCACGCCGACCAAGAAGATGACCGGCGGCACGCTCCCCGCGAAGATCTGGGGCGAGCTCATGACCGGCATCCACCAGGGCATGCAGGTCGCCGAACTGCCGGGCGCCCAGGCGGCCCAGGAGGCGGCGGCGAACGCCGCAGCCCAGGTCCCGGTCGACGATACCGGCGCCGCCATGCCCGGAGCGCCCGGTCAGGTGCAGGCTCAGAACGGCCCCCGATGGTCGGCGATCGGGTGATGCCGCAGGCGGGCACCCAGAAGAACTTCTTCCAGCGCCTGTTCGGCGGGTAGGGCGGCGACGCCCTTCCCCCCAGCCCACGCGCATCTGCCGCGGCGGAACTTTCCGCCGGGGTCCCGCGATTCTCCCCGCAGCTTGTCTGACGGGAGACGTCGCCATGACCCAATCGATCCCCCTCGCCGGCGCGACCGGCGCGGCTCCGCTGTGGTCCCATGAGGCCGTTCGCCAGCTTCTCGACCTCGCTCGCGAGGACGTTTCGGCCGAGGTGATCAGCCTCAAGCTGAGGCGGCCGGTCGCCGATGTCCGGGCCAAAGCCTCGGAGCTCGGGGTGCACCTCAAGGTCGACCTCTGACGCCGACACGTTCCGTTCCGGCAAAGGTGCTTCTCTGGCGGCGCCGGTGCCCGATCGTGGCGCCGGCCCGGCGCGTCGGCTACAACCCTGCGCAGGATCGTCGCCCGCTGCGGGCGAAACGCACGGTTGCCCGGGACCCGCCATGACCCATTCGGCCTCGACTGAGCATCACAGCGCCATCCGCGTCCACGACCTGCTGGTCGATCCGGCGCTGTTCGACTTCATCGAGGCGGAAGCGCTGCCGGGGACGGGCGTGGAAGCCGCGCTGTTCTGGGACGGCCTCGCCCGGCTGATGGCGGAGTTCACGCCGAAGAACCGCGCCCTCCTCGAAAAGCGCGACGCCCTCCAGGCGACGATCGACGCCTGGGAGCGCGAGCACCGGGGCCGCCGCGACCCCGGTGCCTATCGCCGCTTCCTCGAAGAGATCGGCTACCTGGTGCCAGAAGGCCCGGCCTTCTCGGTCGAGACCGCGAATGTCGATCCCGAGATCGCCGCGATCGCCGGCCCGCAGCTCGTCGTGCCGGTGATGAATGCCCGCTATGCCCTCAACGCCGCGAACGCGCGCTGGGGCAGCCTCTACGATGCCCTCTACGGCACCGACGCCATTCCGGGTCCGATCGGCAAGGGCTACGACCCGGCGCGCGGCGCAAAGGTCATCGCCTGGGCGAAGGATTTCCTCGACCGCGTCGCCCCGCTTGAGACCGGATCCCATCGCGATGCGGTCGGCTACCGGGTCGAAGGCGGCGCCCTCGTCGTCGCATTGCCGGGCGGCGCCTCCACGGGCCTCGCCGATCCGAGCGCGTTCGCCGGGTTCGTCGGCACGGAGGGTTCGCCCGCGGCGGTGCTCCTGCGCCACAACGGCCTTCACGTCGAGATCGTGATCGACGGCGAGCATCCGATCGGCAAGGACGACCCGGCGAAGGTCGCCGACGTCGTCGTCGAGGCGGCGCTCAGCGCCATCATGGACGGCGAGGATTCCGTCGCCGCCGTCGATGCCGAGGACAAGGTCGTGGTCTACCGCCACTGGCTCGGCCTGATGAAGGGCGATCTCGCCGAATCGTTCGAGAAGGGCGGCCGCACGATCGAGCGCCGCCTCGCCCCGGACCGGGTCTATACGGCCCCGGACGGCGGCCGGCTCGCTCTGCACGGCCGCGCGCTGATGTTGAGCCGCAATGTCGGGCACCTGATGACGACGCCCGCCATCACCTTCGCCGACGGCCGCGAGGTCTACGAGGGCCTGCTCGACGCCATGGTGACCGCGCTCATCGCCATTCACGATCTCAAGAAGGCGCCCGATCACCCCTTCCGCAATACCCGCGCCGGCTCGATCTACGTCGTGAAGCCGAAGATGCACGGGCCGGAGGAGGTCGCCTTCGCGGTCGCCGTGATGGATTTCGTCGAGGACGCCCTCGGCCTCGCCCGCAATACCATCAAGATCGGCATCATGGACGAGGAGCGCCGCACCTCGGCGAACCTCGCCGAATGCGTCCGCGCGGCGCGGGCCCGGGTGTTCTTCATCAACACCGGCTTCCTCGACCGCACCGGCGACGAGATCCACACCGCGATGGAGGCGGGTCCCGTCGTCCGCAAGGGCGCCGTGCGCAACTCGGCCTGGATCAAGGCCTACGAGGACCGCAACGTCGACATCGGCCTCGCCGCCGGCCTGCCGGGTCACGCCCAGATCGGCAAGGGCATGTGGGCGATGCCGGACCGCATGGCCGACATGCTGGAGCAGAAGATCGGCCACCCGAAGTCCGGCGCAACGACCGCCTGGGTGCCGTCGCCGACCGCCGCGATCCTCCACGCCACGCACTATCACGCGGTCGATGTCACCGCCCGCCAGGCCGAGCTGCGCACCCGCCCGCTCGCGCCGTTGTCGGACCTGCTGACGCCGCCGCTCGCCGAGGGAATCAACTGGACGCCCGACGAGGTCCGCGAGGAACTGGAGAACAACGCCCAGGGCATCCTCGGCTACGTGGTGCGCTGGGTCGACCAGGGCGTCGGCTGTTCCAAGGTGCCGGACATCCACAATGTCGGGCTGATGGAAGACCGCGCCACCTGCCGCATCTCGAGCCAGCACATCGCCAACTGGCTGCACCAGGGCGTGGTGAGCCGGGACGAGGTGATGGCGGTGATGCGCCGGATGGCGACCGTGGTCGATCAGCAGAACGCCGGCGATCCGCTCTACGAGCCGATGGCGCCCGGCTTCGATGGCCCGGCCTTCAAGGCGGCCTGCGACCTCGTCTTCGAGGGCGTGCGCCAGCCGTCCGGCTACACCGAGCCGGTGCTGCATGCCCGCCGCCGGGAAAGGAAGGCCCTCGCCCGCTGAGCCAAACGAGGCGCGAGATCGCTTCGACGGCAAATTTCCCCGCGATCCCGCCTCGCTCGGGTCTCGCGCAGCGGCGGCTCGCCGCTTATTCTCACCCGAAGCGCTTTCGGGGAGACGGCACACAGTGGGACGGATGACGGCGGCGTTCGAGTTCGGGGCTCCCTTTCTGGGGCGGCTCCTGCCGGGGAACCCGGTCGTAGAGGAGGCGGCGCCGGCCGATCTTCCGGCGTTGTCGGATCTCCACGCCACATCCTTTCCCCACCCGTGGGACATCGCCGAGATCGCCGCCTTGCTCGGCTCGCCGGGCGTCCATTGCCTGGTGATCCGCCGGCCGAGCCTCGTCGTCAGCCGCAAGCCGGTCGCCTTCGTGATCTACCGGCTCGTCGCCGACGAGGCGGAAATCCTCACCCTCGCCGTGCATCCGCGCTGGCGACGCGGCGGCCTCGGGGCCTCCCTCGTCGATGCGGCGAAGCGTCGGCTCTATGCCGAGCGGGCAACAGCGCTCTTTCTCGAGGTCGATTCGGAGAATGCCGCCGCTCTGGCGCTCTATCGCCGGCGCGGCTTCGTCCAGGTCGGAACCCGACCGGGTTATTATGCGCATGCCTCGGGCCACGGACATGCGCTTGTCATGCGCTGCGATCTTCGGTAGCGCAGAGCGGACGAGACAGAATAGAGTCGTTCGAAGGTATCGACGACGGACCCGCTAGGCTCCGTCGGTTGGGATCGGGATGCCTTCGTCCCTGCGAACCCCCTGCCGGAGCGCGGTCCGGCGGTGGGGCGCCACCTGATTGCGAAACGGGACCATCGACCGGTTGGGGGACGTCGCCGTTCCACCGGGATGATCCGGACGGGAGCCGCCGAGACGTGACCAATTCGTCGTATTCGAAGGTGCCGGGATCGCAGCCGCTCGAGGTCTTGTGCGTCGCCAAGGGCATGCGGATGACCGACCAGCGTCGGGTCATCGCGCGGGTCCTCGAGGCGGCGGAAGATCATCCGGACGTCGAGGAGTTGCACCGTCGCGCGAACGCGATCGACGACCGCATCTCGATCTCCACCGTCTACCGCACGGTGAAGCTGTTCGAGGATGCCGGCATCATCGAACGCCACGATTTCCGCGACGGCCGCTCGCGCTACGAGACGGTCCAGGAAGACCATCACGACCATCTGATCGACCTGCGGTCCGGCATCGTCGTCGAATTCCGCAACGAGGAGATCGAGCGGCTCCAGGAATTCATCGCCCGCGAGCTCGGCTACAAGCTGGTCGACCACCGGCTCGAGCTTTATGGTATCCCGCTCGACGACAAGGATCGGCGTTGACCTCCCGCGCCGGCGTCGTTTTGGGGCGGCGTCGTTCGCGGCGTGGGAGGATGAGCGGAGCATGATCGATTTTCTCTCGCGTCTGCGGGGAATCGTCGCCGTGGCGGTGCTCACGGTCGTGACGCTCGTCCTAATTCCAGTCCAATGGCTGGCGGTCCGTTTCGGCTGGCGCCTCGCCGGCACGCTGCCCGTGGTCTGGCATCGCCTCGCGCTCGGCCTCGTCGGGGTCCGCGTCGTGGTGCGCGGCGCGCCGACGGCGAACCGCCCCCTCCTCATCGCCGCCAATCACGTCTCCTGGCTCGACATCTCGGTCCTCGGCTCGCTCATCCCGCTGTCGTTCATCGCCAAGGCGGAGGTCGAATCGTGGCCGGTCTTCGGCCTGTTCGCCGTGCTCCAGCGCACCGTCTTCGTGAACCGGGAGCGCCGCGCCGAGACGGCCGCCGTCGCGACCCGCATCGCCGAGCGGCTGAGCCGGGGCGATCCGATGGTGCTGTTCGCCGAGGGCACCTCCTCGAACGGCAACGAGGTGCTGCCCTTCCGCACCGCCCTGATCGGCGCGGCGCGACACGCGCTCGGGGTCGATGGGTCGGGCGCCTGGGTCCAACCGCTCTCGATCGCCTACACCCACCGCCACGGCATGCCGATGGGCCGCATGGGCCGCCCGAGCATCGCCTGGTACGGCGACATGGACCTCGCACCGCATCTGTGGGGCGTGTTCTCCTCCGGCGCGATCGACGTCACCGTGACGTGGGGGACGCCGATCGCCTTTGCCGCCGACGGCGACCGTAAGCAGGTCGCCGCTGCGGCCGAGCGGGCGGTTCGCGAGATGACGCTCGCCGCGCTGACCGGCCGCGAGGCGGAGACGCCGGAGATTGCGGTGCCTGTGGAGAGTGTCGTGCCGTCTTCATCGACGGCGCCTATTCTCAAAAGTCACGAAACCGTCTAGACCCTGAAGAAGAGGCTCGCCGGCTCGCGGCGGGGCATCGGGTCCGCGGATTGGTTCGACGCGCGGGCACCATTCCCGCGCTGAGCCTTTTGATTTTCGTGCCGAGGAAAGGCCGACCCCGCTTCGATGAGCGTCAAGCGCACCGTCTATATCAAGACGTACGGCTGCCAGATGAACGTCTACGATTCCGATCGGATGACGGATGCCCTGGCCCCGGCGGGCTACGTGCCGACCGACACGTTGGAAACCGCCGACCTCGTTCTCCTCAACACCTGCCATATCCGCGAGAAGGCGGCCGAGAAGGTTTATTCCGAGCTCGGGCGGCTGCGTGTGTTGAAAGAGGCGCGGGCCGAGGCCGGCCGGCCGATGCAGGTCGGCGTCGCCGGATGCGTCGCCCAGGCCGAGGGCGCGGAGATCGCGGCGCGCGCGCCGGTCGTCGATCTCGTCGTCGGCCCGCAGACCTATCACCGCCTGCCGGATTATCTCGACCGCGCCCGCCGCGGCGAGCGCGTCGTCGAGACGGAGTTCGCGCCGGAAGAGAAGTTCGAGCAGCTTCCCGCCCCGACGACCGAGCGCACCATCGCCCGCGGCGTCACCGCCTTCCTGACCATTCAGGAGGGCTGCGACAAGTTCTGCTCGTTCTGCGTGGTGCCCTATACGCGCGGCTCCGAGATCTCCCGCCCCGTCGCCCAGATCATCGCCGAGGCCGAACGGCTCGCCGGCGCGGGCGTCCGCGAGGTGACGCTGCTCGGGCAGAACGTCAACGCCTTCCATGGCGAAGGGCCGGACGGCCGCGCCTGGGGCCTCGGCCGCCTCGTCTCGCGCCTCGCCGAAATTCCCGGGCTCGACCGGCTGCGCTACACCACGAGCCATCCCCGCGACATGGACGACGATCTGATCGCCGCCCACCGCGACCTGCCGCAACTGATGCCCTACCTGCACCTGCCCGTGCAGTCCGGCTCCGACCGCATCCTCGCCGCCATGAACCGCCGCCACACGGCGGAGGATTATGTCCGCCTGATCGAGCGCATCCGCGCCGCGCGGCCGGACATCGCCCTGTCGAGCGACTTCATCGTCGGCTTCCCCGGCGAGACCGACGCCGATTTCGAGGCGACGCTGCGGCTCGTCGAAACAATCGGCTACGTTGCCGCGTTTTCCTTCAAATACAGCGCCCGGGCCGGCACGCCCGCCGCCGACCGCGAGGGCCAGATCGCCGAGGCGGTCAAGGCCGAGCGGCTCGAACGCCTGCAGGGAATCCTCGCGGAGCAGACCCGCGCCTTCAACGCCCGCACCGTGGGTCTGACGATCCCAGTGCTCATCGAAAAGTCCGGCCGCCGGCCGGGCCAGGTCGCCGGACGGTCGCCTTGGTTGCAGGCCGTCCATCTCGATGCCGACACCAAGCTGATCGGGGAGATCGTCGACGTGACCATCACGGGCCTTGCTACGATGAGCCTATCGGGCGTTCGCGCCGGCACCGAGCCCAACCGCTCGGGACTCGCCTCATGAGCGCCGATCGCACCGCCGTTCCCCCGCCCCGCGGCTCGTTCCCGCCTCCGATCTCACGCATGTCGTCATCGCCTTCGACGACAACCGCCTGGTCGGCGAGCTGTTCGGGCAATTCGACCAGAACCTCGCCTTGATCGAGCAGCGGCTCGGCGTCGAGGCGGTCGCCCGCGGCAACCAGGTGACCATCAAGGGGCCGCACGAGGCCTGCGAGCACGCCCGCGACGTGCTGGAGCAGCTCTACGACCGGCTCCAGCACGGTTTCGAGCTGCATCCGGGCGACGTCGAGGGCGCGGTCAAGCTCGTCACCGCCGCCAAGGCGCAATTGATGCTGCCGACGCTCGAACCGAAGAGCAAGCTCGCCTACGCCCAGGTCTCGACCCGCAAGCGCACCGTCGCGGCCCGCACGCCCGCCCAGGACGCCTATCTCAGGGCCATGGACCGGGCCGACCTCGTGTTCGGCTCCGGACCGGCCGGCACCGGCAAGACCTTCCTCGCCGTCGCCTATGCGGCGGCGCTGCTCGAGCGCGGCGACGTCGCCCGCCTCATCCTCTCGCGTCCGGCCGTCGAAGCCGGCGAGCGGCTCGGCTTCCTGCCGGGCGACATGCGCGAGAAGGTCGATCCCTATCTGCGCCCGCTCTACGACGCACTCTACGAGATGATGCCGCCGGAAAAGGTCGAGCGCGGCCTGCAATCGGGCATGATCGAGGTGGCGCCGCTCGCCTTCATGCGCGGCCGCACGCTGACCAACGCCATCGTGCTGCTCGACGAGGCACAGAACACGACCTCGATGCAGATGAAGATGTTCGTCACCCGCCTGGGTGAGAACTCGAAGATGATCATCACCGGCGACCCGAGCCAGATCGACTTGCCGCCCGGTCAAGCCTCCGGCCTCTCGGAGGCGACCGCGCTCCTGTCGAACGTCCAGGGCGTGGCGCATGTGCGCTTCACCGCCGCCGATGTGGTGCGCCACGAGCTCGTCGCCCGCATCGTCGCGGCCTACGACGACGCCTCGGCGCGGCGCATCGCGGCCCGCCGTGGGCCGCCGCCGGTGTTCGGCGCGCCGGAGGTCGAGACGGACGTGCCCGACACCGGCGAGCCCGAGCGCGCGGCGGAGGCGCCGGAGGCGTGATGAGCGGCACTGCATCCGCAGCCGGGGGCTTCCCGGTCTCGATCGATCTCGTGGTCGAAGCCGAGGGCTGGCCGCCAGAGGCCGAGCTCGAGACGCTTGTGCAGCAATCGCTCGACGCGGCCGCCGCCTTCGTGGCGGCCGATTTCGCCGAGGCCGGCGAGCCGGAGCAGGGCGCGAGCGAGCTCACGGTCGCCTTCGCCGACGACGCGCGGGTGCGCGAGCTCAACCGGGATTTTCGCGCCAAGGACAAGCCGACCAACGTGCTGTCCTTCCCGGCCCCCGCGATGCCCGGCGAGGGACCGGTCTTTCTCGGCGACGTCGTGCTCGCCCGCGAAACGGTGGCCCGGGAAGCCGAAATTGACGGAAAGCCGCTCGATCACCATATCCGTCATCTGGTCGTGCATGGCTTTCTGCATCTTCTCGGTTACGATCACGAGGACGACGAGGAAGCGGAGGTGATGGAAGGGCTCGAAACCCGGATCCTCGCCCACCTCGGCATTGCGGACCCTTATGCGCCGGTCGGCGACGATGTCGCGCCCGGCGATGCCCATCGGACCACAGGATGAACGACGACCCTCCCAGTCCCGGCCCGGCGGCGACCGCCGCCGGTTTCGCAGGCGCCGAAACGGCGCACGACCGTCCCCAGGAGAGCTGGCTCTCCCGGCTCAAATCGGCGGTCGGTTTCCGTGCGCCCTCGTCCTTGCGCGAAGACCTCGAATCCGCCCTCTCCGGCGAGGGTGAGGACGGCGAGGAAGCCTTCACCGCGGAAGAGCGCACCCTCCTCAAGAACATCCTCCACCTGCGCGAATTGCGGGTCGAGGACGTCATGATCCCCCGCGCCGCGATCATCGCGGTCGAGGGCTCGACGCCGCTCGCGGCTTTGATTCGCACCTTCCTCGCCTCGGGCCATTCGCGCCTCCCGATCTACCGGGAGACGCTCGACGACCCGATCGGCATGGTCCACATCAAGGACCTGATGTTCCACATCGCCGCCGCCGCCGAGAAGGCCGGCGCCGATGCCGGTCCGGCCGCCGCCGCCGAGACACATCTGCCGCTCGCCGCCGTCGATCTCTCCTGCCCGACGAGCGAAGCGGGCGTGGTGCGCCCGGTTCTGTTCGTGCCGCCGTCCATGCCGGCGACCGACTTGCTCGCCAAGATGAAGGCGGAGCGGATGCAGATCGCCCTGGTGATCGACGAATATGGCGGCACCGACGGCCTCGTTTCGCTCGAGGATCTCGTCGAGACGGTGGTCGGCGACATCGAGGACGAGCACGACGAGGAGGACGCCATGATCTCGTCGCCCTCCGAGGGCGTGTGGATCGCCGACGCCCGCGTCGAGCTCGACGAGCTGTCCGAGACGATCGGCCCGGATTTCCAGCCCGGCGCCATCGACGAGGAGGTCGATACCCTCGGCGGCCTCGTCTTCACCCTGGTCGGGCGCATTCCGGTGCGCGGCGAGCTCATCGCGGCCTCGGCCCTGCCCGGCTTCGAGTTCGAGGTGCTCGACGCCGACCCGCGGCGGCTGAAGCGGATCAAGATTTTCCGCCGGCCGGTGACCGAGCCGCCGGGCCCGCGGGCAGAGCCGATCCGCAGCCGCGCCGACGCCTGAAAACGGCCCGTCGGGGGAGGCGGCGATCGAACGGACGAGCGACCAACGCACCGCGGCCCGGTCTCCCGCGCGCCTCGGCGCCGCCCCCTCCGACCCGCTCGGCCACATCCGCGCGAATCGGCTGCAACGGCTCGCGAACGGCGTTTCGGCGCTGCAGGGATGGCGGCGGTCGGGGCTTGCGGTGCTCGCCGGAGCGCTCGGCGCGCTGGCCCAGGCGCCGGTCCACGCCTTTCCCGTGCTGTGGCTGTCCTTTCCCCTCCTCGTCCTGCTGATCGACCCGGCGACGGACGCGCCACCGCTGCGTCGCCTGCGCGCCGCCGCCTGGGTCGGCTGGTGCTATGGCTTCGGCTATTTCCTCGCCGGGCTGTGGTGGATCGGCTCCGCCTTTCTCGTCGATGCCGCGGCATTCGCCTGGCTGATCCCCGTCGCCGTCACCGCCCTACCGGCCGGTCTCGCTCTGTTCATGGCCCTCGGCACCGCCGTCGCGACGCTGCTCTGGCGGCCCGGACCGTGGCGGATCGCCGGCCTCGCCGTCGCTCTCACCGGGAGCGAATGGCTGCGCGGCCATATCCTCACCGGCTTTCCCTGGCTCAGCTTCGGCTACGGTCTCGCGGCCACCGACACCCTGATGCAGACGGCGAGCCTCGTCGGCCTCAACGGTCTCACCTTCCTCGCCGTCCTCCTTTTCGCGGCGCCTGCGGCCGCCCTCGGCCGGCAGGGACGGCCGCGCGACGGCCTCGCCTTCGTCGGCGCGACCCTCCTCGGTCTCGCGGGCCTCGCCGCCTTCGGCGCCATCCGGCTCGCGAGCGCGAACGTCGCCGACGTGCCGGACGTGCGGCTCCGCCTCGTCCAGCCGGCCATCGACCAAGCGCTCAAGTGGCTGCCCGAGAATCGGCTGAAGAATTTCGAGGACATGCTCGCCTTGAGCCGCGGCCCGGCGCCGACGAGCGATACCGCGACGGCCGATCCGGCGGCCGACCCGACGACCCTCGTCGTGTGGCCGGAAACGGCGACGCCGTTCGCGCTCGCCGACGACGGCTATGCCCTGGCGGCGGCGGGCGCGGCGATCGGGCCGAAGAGCATCCTCGCGGCGGGCTCGGTGCGCGTCGAGCCCGGACCGGACCCCACGGCCGAGCCGCGTTATTTCAACAGCCTGCTCTTCATCGACCCGAGCGGGGCCGTGCGTAGCCTCTACGACAAGGTCCACCTCGTGCCGTTCGGCGAGTACGTGCCGTTCCAGGGTGTTCTCGGCGCCCTCGGGCTCGGCAGCCTCTCCAACGTCGTCGGCGGCTTCTCGGCCGGCACGGACAACCGGCTGATCACCCTGCCTGGGCTTCCCGCCTTCGAGCCGCTGATCTGCTACGAGATCATCTTTCCCGATGAGGTTCTCGCCGGCGCGGCACGCGGCCAGCGGCCGGCCTTCTTCCTCAATGTCACCAACGATGCCTGGTTCGGCGATACCGCCGGCCCCTACCAGCACTTCGCCCAGGCGCGGCTCCGGGCTGTGGAGCAGGGGATTCCGCTGGTGCGCGACGCCAACACCGGCATCTCCGCGATCGTCGACGGCTACGGCAAGGTGCGGCAATTTCTCCCACTCGGCGCCCGCGGAGCCGTCGAAGGCCCTCTGCCAGGGGCACTGGCGTCCACAATCTATGGAAAACTCGGAAATTTTCCTCTCGTCCTGATTTGCGCCATCATCGTGATATGCTCCATTACGGTACGGCTCCGTCGTCTGCATTGACTTGACGAAGCGGCGCCGCACATTATCGGAGCGCATAACGGAACTGTTGAACGTTTGACGTGCGATTTGTTCCGCGAAGGGGTGGGGCTCCTTTCGCATCCGGACGACCGTGGGTCTCAGGACACACAGGGCGCGCGGAATCTATTGTGTCCGAGGAAGACCATGCCCAGTAAGAAGTCCCCCAATCCCATCGATACCCATGTCGGCAGTCGTGTCCGGATGCGCCGCATGATGCTGAACATGAGCCAAGAGAAGCTCGGCGAAAGCCTTGGCATCACGTTCCAGCAGATCCAGAAATACGAGAAGGGCACCAACCGGATCGGCGCGAGCCGCCTCCAGCACATCGCGACCGTGCTGCAGGTGCCGGTGGCCTTCTTCTTCGAAGACGCCCCGACCACGCCGACCGATACGAACACCGGCTTCTCCGAGGACCGGCCGGCTGCGTTCGTGACGAATTTCCTGACCTCGACCGAAGGCCTCGCGCTCAACCGCGCCTTCGTGCGGATCAAGAACGGCCAGGTGCGTCGCCGCATCGTCGACCTCGTCGAATCGCTCGCCGACGAGGGCTGAGGGAAAAATCGTTCCGGTTCGGGTCGGTTGGGCGTCCCGATATTTCCACTTTGGCATATAAAGATACCTTTATATCCAACCTTGAACCGAGCCCCCCGCTCCTGCTAGGAAACGTGTGCGCGCACCGTGCCCGCATTCGTTTCCTAGATGGAGCTTCGATCTCCCGTGTCTCCCCGCAGCGCCTACCTCTTCACCAGCGAATCCGTCTCCGAAGGCCACCCGGACAAGGTGTGCGACCGCATCTCCGACACTGTCGTCGATGCCTATCTTTCGGAATATCCGGAGGCGCGCGTCGCCTGTGAGACGCTCGCGACGACGAACCGCGTGGTGATCGCCGGCGAGGTGCGCGGCCCCGCCACCCTGACCGCCGATTATATCCGTCACCTCGCCCGCCTCGCGATCCGCGACATCGGCTACGAGCAGGACGGCTTCCACTGGGAGAAGGCGGAGATCGACGTCTTCCTTCACGCCCAGTCGGCGGACATCGCCCAGGGCGTGGATGCCAGCGGCAACAAGGACGAAGGCGCCGGCGACCAGGGCATCATGTTCGGCTACGCCTGCCGCGAGACGCCGGATCTGATGCCGGCGCCGATCTACTACGCCCACAAAATCCTGAAGTCCCTCGCCGATGCCCGCAAGTCGGGCCGCGAGCCGAACCTCGGCCCGGACGCCAAGAGCCAGGTGACCGTCGCCTACGAGAACGGCAAGCCGGTCCGCGCGACCCAGCTCGTGCTCTCGACCCAGCACGCCGACGGCCTGTCCTCGGCCGATGTGCGCAAGATCGTCGAGCCTTACATCGTGGCGGCGCTGCCGGACGGCTGGGTGACCAAGGACACCATCTGGCACGTCAACCCGACCGGCAAGTTCGTGATCGGCGGCCCTGACGGCGATGCCGGCCTGACCGGCCGCAAGATCATCGTCGACACCTACGGCGGCGCGGCCCCGCACGGCGGCGGCGCGTTCTCGGGCAAGGACCCGACCAAGGTGGATCGTTCGGCCGCCTATGCGGCGCGCTACCTCGCCAAGAACGTGGTGGCGGCCGACCTCGCCGACCGCTGCACGATCCAGCTCGCCTACGCCATCGGCGTCTCCGAGCCGCTCGCCGTCTATGTCGACCTGCACGGCACCGGCAAGGTCGAGGAGGCCAAGATCGAGGCGGCACTGCGCCGCGTCATGGATCTGACCCCCCGCGGCATCCGCACCCACCTCGCGCTGAACCGGCCGATCTACGCCCGCACCTCCGCCTACGGCCATTTCGGCCGCACGCCGGAGGCCGACGGCGGCTTCTCCTGGGAGAAGATCGACCTCGTCCATGCGCTTCGCGACGCGGTCGCCTGAGCCGCGACATTTTCGCCCTTTGCCCGGTCGGATACATTTCGACCGGGCGAAACTTTTAAGGAAGCGTTATTGCAGGGCCGCCGTGTGACGGGGTATGTACCCCCTCCACAGGGGCATTGGCAGCGCCTCCCGGACTTCGATGCTGAACATTCGACTGATACCCCTTCACGCCGCGCACCACCGTGCGGACCTCGGGGTCGACACCATCCTCCACCGCTTGGCTCTGCGAGCCGCCCGGATTCTCATGCGCCGCCGCGCCGCGCGGTTGCGCCGGCGTGACGCCGTTGCCGTGAGCCGGGGCCCGGCACGCCTTTCGTGAGCCCCTCCGACGCGCCGGAGGGGCCGGCGCGCCGCACCGCGTTCTTCGGCCGCCGGATGGGCCGCCCGTTGCGGGAGCGGCAGGCGGACCTGACCGGCACCCTGCTCCCGGCGCTCTCCCTCGACCTCTCCGCGCCGGCGCCAGCCGATTCGCGCGCGCTGTTCGCCCGCCCCGTTTCGGCGGTGTGGATGGAGATCGGCTTCGGCGGCGGCGAGCATCTCGCCCACCAGATCCGTCTCCACCCGGACACCGGCTTCATCGGCTGCGAGCCGTTCGTGAACGGCATGGCCAAGATGCTGCGCCGCATCGAGGCCGAGGGTTTCGACGCGATCCGGCTCTATGACCGGGACGCCGGGGAGGCGATCGATTGGCTCGCCCCCGCGAGCCTCGACCGGGTCTACCTGCTCTATCCCGATCCCTGGCCGAAGAAGCGGCATTGGAAGCGGCGCTTCATCTCCGCCGACATGCTGACGCGGCTCGCCCGCGTCCTGAAGCCGGGGGCGGAATTGCGCTTCGCGAGCGACATCGACACCTATGTCGATTGGGCGCTCGCCCATGTGCACGACCACCCGGACTTCACCTGGACCGCGACAACCGCCGACGATTGGCGCAAGCCGTGGGCCGATTGGCCGAGCACGCGCTACGAAGCGAAGGCGCTGCGCGAAGGTCGCACCCCGGCTTATCTCACCTTCCGGCGCGTCGATAACGTCTGACCCCCGCTGAGAGGCGGTCTGCGAATCATCACTATCGAGGAAAGTTGAACGCCGCCGCGCGTCCCGGCGGACGTATCGCATTGCGCAATCACATACCAAATCGTTTAATCTTATGAGGCAAAAACTAAAATGAAATAAAATGAAAACTTATTTTGACCGCGCTTTGCGCGGCGTCAGAACTGTACTTGGCGACAAGTCTTCGACGCCGATCACCGCTGATAAGCTGGAATTAGAGCCTGATCAGCCAAGAGCGAATCCCGATCTCTATGAACGCATGGGCCTTCATTTGCTGCTTGACGAGAGCAGCGATGTCGATCGCTCGGTGATATGGCTAAACGCCTGGGAGCCGGAACAGGTTGCGTTCCTGCAAGACCTTTCCGATCGCGTCACCCGGCGCGCCCCGGCCATCTTCCTCGATATCGGATCTTATTGGGGATTGTATTCCCTCAAGGCCTATCAGCATGGCGGCTTCAAGCGCCTTGTGGCCGTCGAGGCCGACGCAACGAACTTCTCACAACTGAAGGCGAACCTTTTCCTGAACGGAGCCGAGCGCAGCGTGGAATGCCATAATCTCGCGGCGTCGGATCGATACGACACCGTGCGATTTCTCAACAGCCGCACCCACCCGACCGGAAATCGCGGAGGCGCTTACATTCTCGGAGGTGAGCCGAACGCGCATGGGCAAATCGTCCAATCCGTGCCGCTCGACCAACTGCTCCCCATCGAAAATGAACGGATCGTCGCGAAAATTGATGTTGAAGGCCACGAAGTTTCCGTATTGAGGGGCATGATAAACCTTCTTGCACGCAATAAATGCGTCCTTCAAGTCGAAGTTCTCCCACAGAAGGCTGATTCTAGCCTTCCTTTCTTCGATAAGATCGGATATCGCATCGTGAACGTCATCGACGTGGATTATTACATTACGAATATGACATCGGACGACCTGGGCCTGTAAACTTCGGTTGCGGTCGCCAAGCAGACCCGGGCAATTATCGCTCCGCGAGCGAGTTCGTGGGGGGAGGTCCCGGCGCGCAATGCGTCCTGGCGCGCTTGGAACGCTGGGCCGCTGTTTTTGACGGGTCAGAGACCTCTTGTCTTTTCGGGCAAATCCGCCTCCAAATCTTCAGACCTGTTCCAAGGACCCGCCCCCGTGGGCATCCACCCGCGATCTCCCTTTAAGACGTCTCACTGAATGTCCGTGCCCACCGCCGTCCATCCCTTCGAGGTCACCCACCGCGCGGTGCTCGCCATCGCGCTGCCGATGACCCTCGCAAACCTGTCGACGCCGCTCGTCGGGATCGTCGACACCGCGGTGATCGGCCAGCTCGGCAGCACGGCGCTACTCGGCGGCATCGCCATCGGCGCCCTCGTCTTCGACGTCATCCTGTCGATCTTCAATTTCCTGCGCATGGGCACCACCGGCCTCACCGCCCAGGCGGTCGGCGCCGGCGACCGGGTGGAGCTCAAGGCGGTGTTCGCCCGCGCCATCGCGGTGGCGCTCGGGATCGGCCTCGTCATCGTCGCCCTTCAGGCCCCGATCCTGCGCCTCGCCGAGGTCGGCATCGCGCCGAGCCCGGCGGTGATGGCGGCCTTCCGCGCCTATTTCGAGATCCGCATCCTGGCGACGCCGCTGTCGTTTGTGAACTACGTGATCCTCGGCTGGGTGATCGGGCTCGGCCGCGCCGATCTCGGGCTCGCGCTCCAGATCCTGCTCAACCTCGTCAATGTCGGGCTCAACATCCTGTTCGTCTACGCGATGGGGCTCGGCATCGCGGGCACCGCGCTCGCCACGGCGGCGGCGGAGGCGGTCGCGGTCGTCGGCGGCATTGCAGTCGTGGTGTTCGCGTCCCGCGGTGCGCCGTGGCCCGCGTGGCGGCGGATCTTCGAGCGGCGCGAGATGATGCGGATGGTGGCGGTCAACCGCGACATCATGATCCGCTCGGTCGCGCTGATGACGGCGTTCGCCTTCTTCACCGCCCAAGGCGCGCGGGCGGGCGACGCGGTGCTCGCCGCGAACGCCGTGCTGATGCACTTCTTCATGGTCGGCGGCTTCTTCCTCGACGGCCTCGCCAACGCGGCCGAACAGCTCGCCGGCCGGGCCATCGGCGCCCGCTACCGCCCGGCGTTCGTGCGCTCGGTGCGGCTCGCCGTCGGCTGGGGTTTCGCCTTCGCGGCCGCCGCCTCGCTGCTCTTCATCGCCGCCGGTCCCGCGATGATCGATCTCGTCACCACGTCGCCCGAGGTGCGCGCGACCGCCCGGCTCTATCTCGTCTGGGCCGCGCTGACCCCGCTCGCCGGCGTGCTCGCCTTCGAGATGGACGGCGTCTTCGTCGGCGCGACGTGGTCGAGCGACATGCGCAACATGATGCTGATCTCGATCGCGCTCTATTTTGCGCTGTGGGCCGTGCTCGCGCCGATGTTCGGCAACGACGGGCTGTGGATCGCCCTGCTCGGCTTCCTCGGCGCGCGCGGGCTCACCCTTGCGCTGCGCATCCCCGCGCGCCTCGCCCGCACCTTCCCCGAGCCGCGGCCCGCCTTCGGCTGAGGCCGGCGCGCATCATTCCCGCTTAGCTCGGCTCAGGCCGTCCGCGCGGCCCAGGCCTCGGCCTCGATCCCGACCGCCTCGCTGATCGAAGCGAGACGGCGGCGGTCGAGTTCGCGCGACAGCCCCTCCAGAATGCGCCCGACGAGGCCCGGCCCCTCGTAGACGAGGCCGGTATAGAGCTGCACGAGGCTCGCCCCGGCCGCGATCTTGGCGAACGCGGTCTCCGGCGAATCGACCCCGCCGACCCCGACGAGGGGAAGGGTCGGTAGCCGCAGGCGGAAGCGGGCAAGCATGATGGTCGAGAGGGCGAAGAGCGGCCGCCCCGACAGACCGCCGGTCTCCTTCGCCTCCGGCGACGAGAGCGCCGGCCGGCCGATGGTGGTGTTGGACACGATCAGCCCGTCGAGCGCAGACCCCGCCACCACCTCGACGATGTCCTCGAGACCCGTCTCGTCGAGATCGGGGGCGACCTTGAGCAGCATCGGCACGCGCCGGCGATGGCGCTCCGCCATGCGGTCGCGCGCCTCGGTGGTGCGGGCGACGAGGTCGGACAGAGCGGCCTTCGCCTGGAGATCGCGCAGGCCCGGCGTGTTGGGCGAGGAAATGTTGATGGTGAAATAGGAGGCGAGGTCGGCGAAGGCCTCGATGCCCGCGACATAATCGGCGGCGCGATCGGTGCTGTCCTTGTTCGCCCCGACATTGACGCCGACGATTCCGCCCCGGCCGCGCCGGGCGACGAGCCGCGCACGCGCCGCGGCGTGGCCCTCGTTGTTGAAGCCGAGCCGGTTGATGACGGCGCGGTCGGCGACGAGGCGGAACATCCGCGGCCGCGGGTTGCCGGGCTGCGGCCGCGGCGTCACCGTGCCGATCTCGGCGAAGCCGAAACCGAGCCGGAGCACGCCGTCCGGCACCTCGGCATTCTTGTCGAAGCCGGCGGCGATGCCGAGCGGATTGGGAATGTCGAGCCCGAGGAGACGCACCGCGAGCCGCGGGTCGGGCTTCGTGGTGCAGGGCGGGGCCACGCCCGTGGAAAGCGCGGCGATGGTGAGGCCGTGTGCCGTCTCCGGCTCGAGGCGGAAGAGCGCCGTGCGGGCGAGGGAATAAAGGCTCACGCCGAGGCCTCCGGCAGGATGGCGCGTCCGTCCGCGTCGCGCACGATAGGCCGCACCGACCGCACCGCCGAGACCAGCAGCGGCCCGTAGAGATGCGGGAACAGGGCGCCGCCGCGTGACGGCTCGTAGACGAGGGCGTCGCCGAGCGCATCCGCATCGACCGCGACGAGCACGAGGCCGTCGCGCCCGGCGAAGTGCTTGGCGGCGGTCTCGGCGAGCTGCGCCGCGGTCGAGAAGTGGATGTATCCGTCGGCGAGATCGATCGGCGCGCCGTCGAACCGGCCGAGGCTTTCCGCCGCGGCCCAGGCCTCGGCCTCGGCAATCTTGTAGATCAGGCTTTCGCGCATTCGGCCCACCGTCGCTGGTTCGCCCGGCCGTACCGCAAGGGCCGGATCGCCGCAAGGCACGCGACGCCGTCTTTTCACCGCGAGCCGGGCAGCGGGACTGGCGTTCGAGGTATTTATTCCTTATCCTATCGGCACTGCGGATGATCGTCGCTCATCTCGGGGATTGCGTCCGACGAGATCGACCGCAGCGGGCCGGGGAGCCGACAATGCTGAGCCACGATCAGGTCTGGAAGGCGATCGACGTCCTCGCCTCGAAGCACGGCCTGTCGCCGTCGGCGCTGGCGCGCCGGGCCGGGCTCGATCCGACGACCTTCAACAAATCGAAGCGCTTCGCCGGCGAGCGGCCGCGCTGGCCCTCGACGGAATCGATCGCCAAGGTGCTGGAGGCGACCGGCGCGAGCCTCGACGACTTCTTCGGCCGCGTAGCCGTGCCGCCGCCCGCGCCGGAGCGGCAGACCGTGCCGCTGCTCGGCCTCGCCCAGGCCGGCATCGGCGGCTTCTTCGACGGCGGCGGCTATCCGGTCGGCACCGGCTGGGACGAGATCGCCTTTCCCGGCTCCCCGCCGGACGAGGGCGTGTTCGCCCTGGAAGTGTCCGGCGATTCGATGCTGCCCGCCTATCGCGACGGCGACATCCTCATCGTCTCGCGCACGGCGACGGTGCGCCGCCACGACCGCGTGGTGGTGCGCACCCTCGAGGGCGAGGTGATGGCGAAGATTCTCCAGCGGGCGACGGCGCGCTCGGTCGAGCTGCATTCGCTCAATCCCGACCATCCGCCCCGCCTCCTCGCTCTCAAGGACATCGACTGGATGGCCCGCATTCTGTGGGCGAGCCAGTGACGCGGGAGCGGGCTGCGGCGTTCGGCGCCGGGCGTGCGTCTTTTCCACCATCTGCGCTCTGGCAAGCGGCGGAGAGGCCGACTATATTCGCCTCGGGCGTTCCTGCGCGGTGCGACGGAGCTTCAAATATCCCCGGGGCCTTATCGATCCTCATGGGAGCTGTCCCTGACTAGGCCCCTGGGCCTGGATATACGGCGCCCACCTACGTTGTAGGTTCCCGGGATCGATCGCTGCCGACGGCTAAGCGGTGCGCCCACTTTCCCCTTTCCTTCCCTCAGGCCTTTCTCCGGCCCGCATCCGGACGGCGGCCGTTCGCCGCCGCGCGGCGGGTCGTCGCCTCTCGTCGACCTGTGCGATCCCGCTCTCCGCTCTGCGGAAAGCCCCCGGCACGGTATCACGGACGTCGCCCCCGTGGGCAAGGGTCGACGCCTCCCGGCACGGGCCTCGCCTCGGACTTGCTGCCCCGCGGTGACTGATGCCTGATCCCGACCGTTTTCCGCCCCGCGATCCCGCCATCGTCGCCACCAAGGACGCGCTGCGGCGCGAAGCGCTCGCCCGCCGGGCCGCGCTCGAGCCCGAGGCCCGCGCCCGGGCGGCGGCCGTCCTCGCCGCGATGGCCGACCGCTTGCCGGTCGCCGCGGGGGCGATCGTCTCCGGCTTCCACGCCATCCGCGGCGAGATCGATGTCGGACCGCTGCTCGCCGGGCTCGCCGCGCGCGGCCATCCCCTCGCGCTGCCCGCCCTCGTCGGCGCCGACGACATGGTGTTTCGCGCTTGGACGCCGGGCGCCGCCCTGGTGGCCGGCACGTTCGGCCTGCGCGAGCCCCCGGTGGACGCCCCGGAGCGCGACCCCGCGCTCCTCCTCGTGCCGCTGGCCGCCTTCGACGCCGCCGGCAACCGCATCGGCTACGGCCGCGGCTACTACGACCGCGCCCTCGCCCGGCTCGACGCCGGACCGGCGCGGCCGACCGCCGTCGGCGTCGCCTTCGCGACCCAAGAGGTCGCCGCGATCCCCGCCGAACCCCACGACCGGCCGCTCGATTTCATCCTGACCGAGACGGGGCTGCACGCTTTTCCGCGGCTTTGAGGGGCGGTGAGGCGGGGGCGTCTCGCCCGGCCGCGACCCCACCCCGGCGCTGCGCGCCACCCCTCCCCCTGGCAGGGGAGGGGTTTGGCGGCGTTTTTGCTGCAATGGCGTCACACACAGCATGGCGGCAAGGCAGGCCTTCACCCTCGCCGCCGCGAGGTCCCTCCCCTGCCAGGGGGAGGGACAGACCGCCGAAGGCGGTCAGGGTGGGGTCCGGCGCCGCCAGGCGCCGGGCCGCAGGCGAGACACCTCACACCCAAACACACGCCCCCAAAAAGCAAAACCGCCGCCCGGACGGACCGGGCGGCGGTTTAATCATTCGGCGGCGGATGCCTGCCTGCGAGCCATCAGGCCTGCGGCTGGGGCTTCATGTCGCCGAGATCGGGATCGCGGGTCTTGTTGCCGGTGGTCGGCACCGCAGACTGGCGGGGCGTCGTCGGCTCGTCGCCGGAATCGCGCACCGGCGGCTGGCCGTTGAGGAGATTGCGGATCTCGTCGCCCGACAGGGTCTCGTATTCGAGCAGGCCCTTCGCCAGAATCTCGAGTTCCTCGCGGTTCTCGGTCAGGATCCGGGTCGCCTCGACGTGGCCCATCTCGACGAGGCGGCGCACCTCGGCGTCGATCTTGCGTGCCGTCTCCTCGGAGATGTTCTGCTGACGCGACACCGACATGCCGAGGAAGACCTCGTCCTGGTTCTCGCCGTAGGCGACGGTGCCGAGATCGTCCGAGAAGCCCCAGCGGGTGACCATCGCGCGGGCGAGCTTGGTCGCCTGCTCGATGTCGGACGCGGCGCCGGACGTGACCTTCTCCTTGCCGAAGATGAGCTGCTCGGCGACGCGACCGCCCATCAGGATGGCGAGGCGCGAGGTCATCTGCTCATACGTCATGGAGAGCTTGTCGCGCTCCGGGAGCTGCATGACCATGCCGAGGGCACGGCCGCGCGGAATGATGGTCGCCTTGTGGACCGGATCGGTCGCCGGCACGCGCAGCGCCACGATGGCGTGGCCGCCTTCGTGATAGGCGGTGAGGCGCTTCTCCTCCTCGGTCATGACCAGGGTGCGGCGCTCCGCGCCCATCATCACCTTGTCCTTGGCGTCCTCGAACTCGGCCATGGTGACGAGCCGCTTGCCGCGACGCGCCGCCATCAGGGCAGCCTCGTTGACGAGGTTCATCAGGTCGGCGCCCGAGAAGCCGGGGGTGCCGCGGGCGAGGGTCTTCAAGTTCACGTCCGGCGCCAGCGGCACCTTGCGGGCATGGACCTTGAGGATCTTCTCGCGGCCGACGACGTCCGGGTTCGGCACGACGATCTGGCGGTCGAAGCGGCCCGGGCGCAGCAGCGCGGGGTCGAGCACGTCCGGCCGGTTCGTCGCGGCGATCAGGATGATGCCTTCGTTCGGCTCGAAGCCGTCCATCTCGACGAGGAGCTGGTTCAGGGTCTGCTCGCGCTCGTCGTTGCCGCCGCCGAGGCCGGCGCCGCGGTGACGGCCGACCGCGTCGATCTCGTCGATGAAGATGATGCAGGGCGCGTTCTTCTTCGCCTGCTCGAACATGTCGCGCACGCGGCTGGCGCCGACGCCGACGAACATCTCGACGAAGTCGGAACCCGAGATGGTGAAGAACGGCACGTTCGCCTCGCCGGCGATGGCGCGGGCGAGCAGCGTCTTACCGGTGCCGGGCGGGCCGACCAGCAGCACGCCGCGCGGGATGCGGCCACCGAGGCGCTGGAACTTCTGCGGATCGCGCAGGAAGTCGACGATCTCCTGGAGGTCTTCCTTGGCCTCGTCGACGCCGGCGACGTCCTCGAAGGTGACGCGGCCGTGGGCCTCGGTGAGCAGCTTCGCCTTGGACTTGCCGAAGCCCATGGCCTTGCCGCCGGAGCCCTGCATCTGGCGCATCACGAACAGCCAGATGCCGAGGATCAGGAGCATCGGGAACCAGGAGATCAGCGCGCCGATCAGCGAGAAGTTCTCGCCCGCCGGCTTCGCGGTGATCGTCACGCCCTTCCCCTCGAGCTTGTCGATGTAGCTCGCGTCACGCGGGGCATAGGTCGAGAACGAGCCGCCGCGGGCATAGGTGCCCGCGATCGTCTGATCGGTGATCGTCACCGACTTGACGCTGCCGTCGTCGACCTCGCTCAGGAACTGGGAGAACGGAATGTCGGTGGAGGCGGAGCGGCTGCCGGGATTCTGGAAAAGCTGGAACAGCGCGATCAGCAACAGGCCGATGATGACCCACAGCGCGAAGTTCCGAAAGGTATTGTTCATGGTCCATCCCTGCCGCGATCGGGCGAGAGAGACCCGCGCGCTTGTCGTCAGAACATAGGTGTCCGTATCGTCCGTGCCAAGCGCCGGGACGGCGACTTTGTGTGGCGCGGGCAAGCTCGGCTCAAGCCAATCGCTCGACGGACGTTCAATTCCACAAAAACCGTGGCTCGAACATGACGGCGGATGATTCCTCCCCGCTGTCCCCTGCCCCACTGTCCCCCGCGAGGGGAAGCGCCGCCGCGACGAGGTGCCCGTCCCGCCAGACGGCGGGAACGGTCGCGAGCGCCGCCGCCGGCACTTTCTCCGCCAACGGGGCCAGACGGGCGCGGGCGCCGGGGCCGAGGGCGCGGACCACGACGGGCGAGGACGCCGCGGCGGCGAGGCGGACGACGAAGCGGCCGTCCCAGCCGATGCGCCGGCCCGGCGCGAGGGTCGCCTCGGGCAGGCCGGCGCGGCCCGCCTCGCGGTAGATCCACAGCCGCCCGCCGCGGCGCTCCACCACGGCGCCGGCGAGGGTGCGGCGGAGATCGCCGGCGGCCGGCGCGGTCACGGCTGCGAAGGCAGCCTCGAGCTTGTCGAGCCGCGGCCCGTACCAGCCGCCGCCTGCGGCGGTCAGCGCCCGGGAGAACAGGCGCAGGGCGACCTCCTCCGGCGCGCCCTGGAGTGCGGCCGGGTCGAGGGCGAAGAAGCCGCCGGGGCTGACGACGAGGGCGTCGCGGGCGAGCCGGTCCACCATCCAGTCGATCGCGGCCCGGGCGCGGGCGAGCCGGGTCGCGGTGGCGGCGAGGCGCGCCGCGTCGAGGCCCTCCGCGGCGAGGCCCGGCATTAGGCGGCGGACGCGGGCGCGGGTGAAGCGCGGGTCTTCGTTGGAGGGATCGTCGACCCAACCGATGCCGGCGGCGACGAGGCTCGCCCGCAACTCCTCCCGCGACAGCGCCAGGAACGGGCGGATGTGCTCGATCTCGTCGAGCCGTCGCCGCGTGCCCATGGCGGCGAGCCCGGCGAGCCCGCTGCCGCGGCCGAGCCGGATCAGGAAGGTCTCGGCGACGTCGTCGCGGGTGTGGGCGGTGACGATCGCGGCGGCGCCGGCAACGCGCGCGGCCTCGACCAGGCGTTCGTAGCGGGCATCGCGGGCCGCGGCCTGGAGATCGGCGATGGGCTTCTCCCCCGTCCAGACGAGGACACGGTGATCGAGGCCGAAGCGCGCGGCGAGCCGGCCGACCGCCGTGGCCTCCGCGGCCGAACCGGCCCGCAAGGCGTGATCGACGGTCGCGACGAGGGCGGGCGGCACGTCGGCGGCGAGCGCCGCCCAGCGGGCATAGAGAACGAGAAGCGCCGTCGAATCCGATCCGCCCGACACGGCGAGGACGACGCGGGGCATCCCGCGCAGCGGCGCGAACAGCGCCTCGAGGCGATCGTCGGCGACCGGCGCCGGGCCGGTCACGAGCAGCTTGCCTGCTTCTGCTCGGCGCGGACGCGGTCCTGGAGCGACTTGCTCGCCGTCGGATATTTGGAGAGGAGCTCGGCGAAGGAGGCGCAGGCCGCGCTCTTCTCGCCCATCCCGTTCAGGGACATGCCGAGCTTGAACAGGCTTTCCGGCCCCTTCCGGCTGTCCGGGTGCTGGGTATAGCCCTCGAGGAAGGCGTTCGCCGCGTCGCGGTAGCGACCGCGGGCATAGAGGCTTTCGCCGAGCCAATATTGGGCGTCGGGCTCAAGCTTGTCGTTGGGATAGGTCGAGAGGAACCGCCGGAAGCCGCCCTCGGCGTCGGTGTAATCGCCGTGCATGAACTTCGCATAGGACTCGTCGTAGAGCCCGCGCGGCGTCGCCGCGGCGTCGGGAAGCGCCGCGACCTGGGCTCCCGCCGCAGAGGGCGTCCCGGTGGCGTCGCTTGCCGTCGGCGCGGGGGCGGCCGGCTGAGCGGCATCCGCGGGTATCGTTCCGAGCGTCTGGCTCTCGACCGGCGTTTCGCCGAGCGTCATGCCGCCGTCGGCGGGGGGCATCGAGGCCGGCACCGAGGCGTCGCTCGAGCGGATCAGGGCGGTGAGGTCGAGCGGACCGCTGCCGGCGGCTGCGGGCGCGGTTGCCGGCGGCGGGGTCGCCGCGGCGACGTCGGCGGGGGGTTGAGCCCCCCCGTCGAGCGTGCCGCTGGTGCTGCCGTCCGCCGGGGTGCCGGCGGCGAATTCGATCGGCGCCGCGCCCGGGGCCGGGCCGGCATCCGACTTCTTGACCGGCTTCTTGCCGCCCTGGGACGCGCCCTCGAGCTGCTGGAAGCGGAACTCGTTGTCCTCCTGCATGCGCTGGATCTGCTGCTGGAGCTGGGTGATCTGGTGGTTGAGCTGCTCGATCTGGCCGTTCAGCGTGCGCATCTGGTTCTCGACGCTGTCGAGCCGGACCGACATCGAGCTCAGTTGATTGTTGTTGTTGCCGCCGCCGAAGAGCTGAGCGGAGGCCGGCGCCGGCGCGAGCGCGAGCCCGGCGAGCGCGCACGCCGCCACGAGCCGCGCGGCCCGCGGGCGGAGCGCCCTCACGCACGTTGCGACGAAGGAGAGCCGCGGAGCCCCGTCCGCCGCCGCACGACCCCCGTGCAGCCGGACCGCCCGCGGCCGGTCGAATTTGAGTGTTGTCGACATGACCGCCTCGTTGCCTCTGCGGCGGCGACCCCCGCGCCCCGCATGGATCCTCAGATGCGCCCGCTCGAGCCGCCGGGATCCAGGTTCGGGAATCGGGACACGAAACCCCGCTCGCTCGCCGGCCGGTCGTCGGGCCGGCGAACTCCATGCCATCATTGAGCGAAAATCAATCGGCTTCGAGTTCGTCCAAATTTTGGCCCCGGCGGGGATTGTCGGTGGCGGCGTCGGGAGACGTGCCGACCCGGCGCGCCCGCGTCACTCTTCGCCGTTGAAGAGCCCCATCTGATCGGCCGGCAGGCTCGCCGGCGGCGCGAGGCCGAGATGGCGGAACGCCTGCGGGGTGAGCATCCGGCCGCGCGGCGTGCGCTGGGTCAGACCCTGCTGGATGAGATAGGGCTCGACGATTTCCTCGATGGCGTCGCGCGGCTCGGAGAGCGCGGCGGCGATCGTCTCGATACCGACCGGCCCGCCGCCGAAGCTCTCGGCGATCAGGCGGAGATAGCGCCGGTCGAGAGTGTCGAGGCCGGCCGAATCGACGTCGAGGCGCGCCAGCGCGTCCTTGGCGATCGCCACGTCGATCTCCTCCTGGCCGGCGACGATCGCGAAATCGCGCACGCGCCGCAGGAGCCGCCCGGCGATGCGCGGCGTGCCGCGGGAGCGGCGGGCGATCTCGGCGGCGCCCGCCTTCGTCATGCCGATGCCGAACAGCCGCGCGCCGCGGGTGACGATGAGCTCCAATTCCTCCGGCGTATAGAATTCGAGCCTGAGCGGAATGCCGAAGCGGTCGCGCAGGGGATTGGTCAGGAGGCCGAGCCGGGTCGTCGCCCCGACCAGGGTGAAGCGGGCGAGGTCGATGCGGACCGAGCGCGCCGCCGGCCCCTCGCCGATGATGAGATCGAGCACGAAGTCCTCCATCGCCGGATAGAGGATCTCCTCGACCGCCGGAGAGAGGCGGTGGATCTCGTCGATGAAGAGGACGTCGCGGTCTTCGAGATTGGTGAGGAGGGCGGCGAGGTCGCCGGCCTTGGCGATCACCGGCCCCGCCGTCGCCTTGAAGGCGGCGCCGAGCTCGCGGGCGACGATCTGGGCGAGCGTCGTCTTGCCGAGGCCTGGCGGGCCGACCAGGAGCACGTGGTCGAGCGCCTCCTGCCGCGTCCGCGCCGCCTCGATGAACACGGAGAGGTTCTCGCGGAGGCGCGCCTGGCCGACGAAGTCGGCGAGCTTCTGCGGCCGCAGCGCGGCGTCGAGCTCGTCGCCGGCTTTCTCCGGGCTCAGAATGCCCTTCGACGGCGTCGCCTTGGCCCCCGCAGTCTTGGCCCCGGCGCTCCGCGCGCCCTTGCCGCCCACCGGACTCACCATGACGGCCTCGCGGAGACGGGGCGCACCTTCCCTTCTCCCCGTCGGGGGAGAAGGTGCCCCGAAGGGGCGGATGAGGGGGCGGGTGGGACGACAGGCGGCGTGGGCTGCGAAGCGCCGCCGAGGGGGCGAGAGGGCCCCTCATCCGGCCCTGCGGGCCACCTTCTCCCCGCATGCGGGGAGAAGGAGAGGAGGCGGCGATTTCGAGACCCGGGGTCGCTCGCCATGATCGGCGCCGTGCGCGCGGGCGTCATCGGGCGAGTTCCTTCAAGGCGAGGCGGATGAGCTGGGCGGCGGCGGCGTCCGGCGCGCCCGCGCGGGCGGCAGCGGCGGCCCCGCGCGCCTGGGGCTCGCCGTAGCCGAGATTGACGAGGGCCGAGATCGCATCGGCGACCGCCGGGTCGGTCGAGACCGCCGGTGCGGCGCGGCCCCCCGCGAGCAAAGCGGCGGCGTTGGTCGGGGCCGGGGCGGCGTCGCGCAATTCGGTCGCGAGCCGCTCGGCGAGGCGCTTGCCGACGCCCGGCGCGCGGGCGAGCGCGACCTTGTCCTGAAGCGCGATCGCCGCGGCGAGATCGTCGACGTCGAACATGCCGAGGAGGCCGAGCGCAACTTTGGCGCCGACCCCCTGCACGGTGCCGAGCAGGCGGAACCAGGCCCTCTCCTCGGCGCTCGCGAAGCCGTAGAGGCGGATCATGTCCTCGCGCACGTAGGTCTCGATGACGAGGGCGGCGCGTTCGCCCGGCCGCGGCAGCCGCGCCAGCACCCGGGCGGGGCAAAACACCTCGTAGCCGACGCCGCCGACGTCGAGGATCACATAATCCTCGCCGACGCTGTCGACGATGCCGGTGAGCTTCCCGATCATGCGCGCCTCATCTCAACATCCCCGCCCGTCGGGCATTTATGACTCTAAAGGCGCTTCGGCCGATTCGGTGCGCCGAGTGATGTCCGCCCCTGGGTCCCCGGGACAAGTCCGGGGATGACCGGGGGAGAGGTCGTCACCCCCCAAAGCGATCTCGGAGCACGTTCCAACCGCCCGACACCCACCCCTCACCGCGCCTTGGCGAGCGCCGCGGCGATGCGGGGGTGGAGGGCGGCCGGGTCGACGCCGCGCTTGCGCTTGCCCGCCGCCACGGCGAGCGGCGAGGTGCGGTGGTGGGCGTGGCACAGCGCGATCGCGAGTGCATCCGCGGCGTCGTCGGATTCGAACGTCGCCTTGGGCAACAGCACCTTCACCATCATGCGGATCTGCTGCTTGTCGCCGTGACCGGCGCCGACGATCGCCTTCTTGACCGCGTTCGGCGCGTACTCGCCGACCGAGATGCCCGCCTGCGCCGGCACCAGGAGCGCGATGCCACGGGCATGGCCGAGCTTCAGGGTCGCGCCGGCGTCGCGGTTGACGAAGGTCTGCTCCACCGCCGCCTCATGGGGGGCGATGCGGTCGAGCACCACCTTGAGCCCGTCATAGAGCTGGCACAACCTCGGGGCGAGATCGTCGTCGCCGTCGGAGAAGACCGTGCCGGAGCCGAGAAAATGCACCGCGCTGCCGACGACCTCGATCGCACCCCAGCCGGTGCGGCGCAGGCCGGGATCGATGCCGAGGATGCGAATCGGTAAGGACGACATGACGTCCCGATAGCACAAAACCGGAACGAACCGAACCGCCGCCCGCTCAGCCGGCGCGGAAATGCTTCGAGAGCTTGAGGCCTTGGGCCTGGTAATTGGAGCCGAGGCCCTCGCCGTAGAGCACGTCCGGCAGCTCCGTCATCCGCTCGTAGACGAGGCGGCCGACCTCCTGGCCGTGATCGAGGATGAAGGGCACCTCGTGGCTGCGCACTTCGAGGACGGCGCGCGAGCCCGCCCCGCCCGCCGCGGCATGGCCGAAGCCGGGATCGAAGAAGCCGGCATAATGGACGCGGAACTCACCCACGGCCGGGTCGATCGGCACCATCTCGGCGGCGACCGAGGGCGGCACGTGGACCGCCTCGCGGGAGACCAGGATGTAGAATTCGTCGGGATCGAGCACCAGGCTGGCGCTGCCGCGCAGGGTGATCGGCTCCCAGAAATCGAACACGTCGCGCGCCGCCTTGGCATCGACGTCGACGACGCCGGTGTGGTGCTTGGCCCGGAAGCCGATCGGCTCGCCGGCCGCCCGCGGCGTCAGATCGATCGAGAGGCGCAGGCCGCCGCCGATCACCGGCTCGCCGGGCGAGACGAGGCCGTCGCTCTCGTGGAGCGCGAGGAGATCGCGGTCGGAGAGGCCGGCATCGCCGCGGCGGAAGCGGATCTGGGACAGCCGCGTGCCCGGCCGCACCAGAACGGGGAAGGTGCGCGGGCTGATCTCGGCATAAAGCGGCCCGTGATAGCCGGCCGGAATGGTGTCGAAGGCCTGACCGCCGTCGGTGATGACGCGGGTGAAGACGTCGAGCCGTCCGGTCGAGCTCTTGGGGTTGGCGGTCGCCGAGATGTCGGGCGGCAGCGCCAGCGCCTCCTCGAGCGGCACCAGATAGACGCAGCCGGTTTCGAGCACCGCCCCGCCGTCGAGCGGGAAGGAGTGCAGCGTCAGCCGGTCGAGCTTGTCGCCGACCTTCACGTCCGGCCCGGCGAGGAAGCTCGCGCGGATGCGGTAGGCGATGCGGCCGAGCCTGAGATCGAGGCTCGCCGGCTGGATCTGATCGGCGAGCGGCGGCACGGCGAGGGCGATCTCGCCGCGGTCGATCATCCGCGCGATCGCCTGCCGCGGCAGAATGCCGGCCCTCGCCTCGCTCATCGTCTCGTCTCCGCCGATCGGCCGCGATCCCGCGAACCTTGGTCCCTATCGTTCTGCTAACGCAAAGCCGGCCGGGAACCAAGCAGAGAGCGGATTTCCGCCGCGACGCCGGGCGAGCCCCACCCTCGCCGCTGACGCGGCCTGTCCCTCCCCCTGGCAGGGGAGGGACGAGCGGCGGTGAGATTCGAGAAAGCCTCACAAAACAAAGGCTTGAGCGGAGGATCCCCTCGCGACGAAAACGCCGCCTCACCCCCTCCCCTGCCAGGGGGAGGGGTGGCGCGCAGCGCCGGGGTGGGGTCCGCCCCGTACAAGGACCTCACGGGCAGGGGTTCGACCGCCACAGGTGGATCGCGTCGATCGCCGCCTCGAGCTCCGGCGGGATCGCGACGTCGAGGGCGCCGAGATCGGTGTCGAGCTGCTCGAGCGTCGTCGCGCCGATGATGACGGAGGTGGTGAAGGGCCGCGTCAGTGCGAAGGCGAGCGCGAGCTTGGAGGGGTCGAGGCCCCATTCGGCGGCGAGGTCGAGATAGCGGTTGATCGCCTCCTCGGCGCCCGGCTTCTCGTAGCGCTGGAGCCGGTTGAACAGGGTCTTGCGCGCCCCCGCCGGCAGCGCGCCGTCGCGGTACTTGCCGGTCAGGTAGCCCTGGGCGAGGGAGGAATAAGCGAGCAGGCCGACCTGTTCGCGCAGCGCCACCTCGGCGAGGCCCGCCTCGAAAGTGCGGTTGACCAGCGAATAGGCGTTCTGGATCGATTGCGGCCGCCCGAGCCCGATCGCGTCCGCCGCCGCGATGTAGCGCATGGTGCCCCACGGCGTCTCGTTGGAGAGGCCGATGTGGCGCACCTTGCCCGCGGTGACGAAGTCCGCGAGCACCATCAGCGTCTCTTCGATCGGCACTTCGTTCGGAACCGGTTCGGGGTTCCGCCAGATGGTCGGGTTGGAGCCGAAGCCCGGCACCGCGCGGTCGGGGAAATGGACCTGATAGAGGTCGACATAATCGGTGCCGAGCCGCTTCAGGCTCTTGTCGAGGGCCTCGGTGATCTGGGCGCGGGTCAGCGTCGTCGTCGCGCGGTCGTCGCGCAGCCAATCCATCGGCGAGCGGCCGGCGACCTTGGTCGCGAGCACGACCTTCGACCGGTTGCGCCGCGCCTTGAGCCACGAGCCGATATAGGACTCGGTCAGCCCCTGGGTCTCCGGGCGTGGCGGGACGGCATAGATCTCCGCGGTGTCGATGAAGTTCACCCCGACGGTGAGTGCGCGGTCGAGCTGGGCGTGGGCGTCGGCCTCGCTGTTCTGCTCGCCGAAATTCATGGTGCCGAGGCAAATCGCGGACACGTCGAGGTCCGTACGGCCGAGCCGGCGGTACTGCATCAGAAGGCTCCGAACGAAAAACGAGGAACGGACGGGAGGAGGAAAGTCGCGGAAGGAACGGCGGGCGCCGTCGCCACTCAAGGATGCCTCGTCCGCGCCTCCGCGATCAAGGCTTCGACCGAGGGCAGGATGCGGGCGACGATCACATCCACGCCACGGGCGTTCGGGTGCAGGCCGTCGGCCTGGTTGAGGGCCGGATCGGTCGCCACGCCGTCGAGGAAGAAGGGATAGAGGAGCGCCCCGTGGGCCTTGGCGAGGGCGGGGAAGAGGGCATCGAAGCGGGCCCCATAATCCGGCCCGAGATTGCGCGCGGCGAGCATGCCGGCGACGAGGACCGGGATTCTCCGTGCGCCGAGCCGCGTCAGGATGGCGTCGAGATCGGCCTTGGTGCGGCCGGGATCTTGCGCGCGCAGCATGTCGTTGGCGCCGAGTTCGAGGATCACGCCGTCGGTCCCGTCCGGCACCGACCAATCGAGCCGGGCGAGGCCGTCCGCCGCCGTATCGCCAGACACGCCGGCATTGACGATCTCGACGTCGTAGCCCTTGGCCTTCAAGGCCGCCTGTAGCTTGGTGGGAAAAGCCTGCGCCTCGGGCAGGCCGTAGCCGGCGGTGAGGCTGTCGCCGAGGGCGACGATGCGCACGGGCTCGGCGGAAGCGGCGCCGGGCGTGGCGAGGCTCGCGGCGAGAAGGCCCGCGGCGGCGATGAGACCGGTCGAGACGGAAAACGGCATGAGGGCTCCGCGAAACGCGCAACGGACGGGGCCTCCCCCACATAGGGCACCGCGGCCCCGAGCGGTACCCGGCAACGACAGCCGGCGCGGCGTGCGCGGCAACCCTGGCCACGACGGGGCGAAAACCCATATCAAGCCCTGGGAGCCGCTCGTTCAGCCGAGCGCTCCCGCGTTCCGTCGTCGAGCCCGAGGACCCGCATGCGCCCCGATGGCACCGCCTCCGACGCCGAGCCCGCCGGCTCGGCTCCGCGCAACGGGCTGCATCGCCCCGGCGAGTCCGCCGTCCGGCTCGAAGGCGTCCGCCTCGCGCTCGGCCGCGGCGCGTCCGCCGTCAACGTGCTGAACGGCGTCGACCTCGCCATCGCGCCCGGCGAGAGCCTCGGCATCACCGGCACGTCCGGGTCCGGCAAATCGACGCTCCTCATGGTGATGGGCGGCCTCGAGCGGGCCGACAGCGGCACGGTCACGGTCGCCGGCACGTCCCTCGGGGGCCTCAGCGAGGACGCGCTTGCCCGCTTCCGCCGCCGCCGGGTCGGCATCGTGTTCCAGTCCTTCCATCTCATTCCGACCATGACGGCGCTCGAAAACGTCGCGGTGCCGCTCGAACTCGCGGGGCTGCGCCGTCCCTTCGCCCGCGCCGAGCACGAACTCGCGGCGGTCGGGCTCGGTCACCGCCTGCACCACCGGCCGCAGGAACTCTCCGGCGGCGAGCAGCAGCGCGTGGCCATCGCCCGCGCCCTCGCCCCGGAGCCCTCACTCCTCATCGCCGACGAGCCGACCGGCAATCTCGACGAGGCGACCGGCGCCGCGATCGTGGACCTGATGTTCCGCGCCCACGCCGAGCGCGGCACCACCCTCGTCGTCGTCACCCACGATGCCGGCCTCGCCCAGGCCTGCGGCCGCACCGCGCGGATGCGTGCCGGTGTCATCGAGGCAAGCCCCGCCGCATGAACCGCTCCTTCGAGACGTTCGCGGACCTGCCCGAGGCCGGGTCGGAGCCGCCGCCGCGCTCGGCCTTGAGCCAGCGGCTCGGCCGGCTCCGGCTCGCCGTCCTGTTCGCCCGCCGCGAACTGCGCACCGGCACCCGCGGCTTCCGCGTCTTCATCGCCTGCATCGCCCTCGGCGTCGCCACAATCGCCGGGGTCGGCTCGCTCGCCCGCGGGCTCACCGACAGCCTCGATCTGCAAAGCCGCGCGCTGCTCGGCGGCGACCTCGAAACGAGCCGCGTCCACCGTCCGCTTCAGCCCGACGAGCAGGCGGCGATGGACAAGCTCGGCCCGACCTCGTCGGTCGCGACCTTCCGGGCGATGGCGCGCAGCCCAGCGAGCGGCGACCAGACGCTCGCCGAGGTGAAGGCCGTCGACGGCGCCTATCCCCTGGTGGGCACCCTCGACGTCGCCGGCGGTGGCGATCCCCACGCCCTCCTCGCCGAGCACGACGGGCGCTGGGGCGTCCTCGCCGACCCGGCGCTCGCCGCCCGGCTCGGCCTCAAGCTCGGCGATCCGATCACCGTCGGCACCCTGGAGGCGCGCCTCACCGGCCTGATCGCCCGCGAACCCGACCGGCTCGCCTCGGGCTTCGAGCTCGGGCCGCGGCTCATGCTCGACGCCCGCGCCCTGCCCGCGACCAGCCTCGTCGGCCCGGGCAGCCTCGTCACCTGGCGCACGCGGATCATCCTCGGCGAGCCGGCGCCGCCGGACGCGGTGGTGACGGCGCGCAAGACGGCGCTCGACGCCGCCTTTCCCGATGCCGGCTGGCGGCTGCGCGGCCGCAGCGAGGCGGCGACCGGCTTCGCCGACAGCGTGCGCCGCTTCGCCCAATATCTGACGGTGGTCGGGCTTTCGGCGCTCGCGGTGGGCGGCGTTGGCGTCGCCAATGCCGTCGCCGCCTTCGTCGCGCGCAAGCGGGCGACCATCGGCATGCTGCGCTCGCTCGGCGCCTCGGGCCTCTTCGTGTTCGCCGTGGCCCTCATCCAGGTCATCGCCATCGCGGCGGTCGGCATCGTCATCGGCCTCGTAATCGGCGCGCTGGTGCCGCCGATCGCCGGCGCACTTCTCGCCGCGAAGCTGCCGGTCGGTGGGCTCGGAGGGGTTTTCCCCGGCGCGCTCGCCCTCGCCGCGCTCTACGGCCTGCTGACCGCCCTCGTCTTTTCGCTGTGGCCGCTCGGGCGGGTCCACGACGTCTCTCCCTCGGTGCTCGTGCGCGACCGGATCGGGGCGGACGGCGGCGGCCGGCCGCGGCGCGGCTATGCGATCGCGACCGGCCTCGCCGCCCTGGCGCTTGCCGGGCTCGCGATCGGGCTCGCCGAGGACCGCCGCCTCGCCGCCGTCTTCGTCGTCGGGCTCGCCGGATCGTTCCTGCTCCTGCGGCTCGTCGCCTGGGCGTTGGGCTCAATGGCCCGAAGCGTGCGGCCCCGCCGCGCCGAGATCCGGCTCGCCCTCGCCGAGATCGGGCGGCCCGGTGCGCTCACCGGCACGGTGGTGCTCTCCCTCGGGCTCGGCCTCACCCTCCTCGTCGCCCTCGCCGGCATCGACCGCAATCTGCGCGACGAACTCGCCGGGCGGCTGCCGGCGACGGCGCCGAGCTTCTTCTTCCTCGACGTGCCGCGCGCCGATCTCGACGGCTTCAAGACCTTCCTCACGACCGAGGCGCCAGGCGCGACGGTGACGAGCGTTCCGATGCTGCGCGGACGCCTGCTCGCCCTCAAAGGCATTCCCGTCGCCGATTACAAGGTGCCCAAGACTGTCGAATGGGTGCTATCGAGCGACCGCGGCATCACCTTCGCGGCGAAGCAGCCCGACCATTCGACGCTGACCGCCGGCACCTGGTGGCCGGCCGACGTGTCGGGCCCGCCGCAGGTGTCGTTCGCTGCCGACATCGCCCGCGATCTCGACCTCGAGGTCGGCGACACCGTGAAGGTCAACGTGCTCGGCCGCACCCTGGAAGCGCGCATCGCCAACCTCAGAACCGTCGACTGGGACACGCTCGGCATCAACTTCGTCATGGTGTTCTCGCCGAACACCTTCGCCGGGGCGCCCTACAGCGAGCTCGCGACCCTCTCGTTCCCCGACGGCGGGCGCGAGGCGGAGGAGGTTCGGCTGATGCGCGACCTCGGCCGCACCTTCCCGACCGTCACCGCGGTGCGCGTCAAGGAGACGCTCGAGACCATCGATGGCCTCGTCGACCAGCTCGCCCTGGCGATCCGCGCGACCGCCGGCATCGCGCTCACCGCGAGCATCCTCGTCCTCGCCGGCGCGCTCGCGGCGAGCCACGAGAGCCGCATCTACGACGCAGTGATCCTGAAGACGCTCGGCGCCACCCGCTGGCGGCTCATCGCGATCTACGGCCTCGAATATCTGATCCTGGCGCTCGCGACCGGGCTGTTCGCCGTCGCCGCCGGCTCGGCCGCCGCCTATGCGGTGGTCGCAGGCATCATGAAGATCCCGTTCCACCTCTCGCTCGCCTCGGCGGCCGGCTTCACCCTGTTCGCGGTCGCGGTGACCGTCGGCTTCGGGCTCGTCGGCACCTGGCGGGCGCTCGGCCACCGCCCGGCCGCGGTGCTGCGCGAGCTCTGAGGCGGGCCGAACGGGCGAACATGGACGCTCTTTAATGCGGCGAGCCTTGTTGCGCGCGGGGCGAAAGGCCATATTCGGGGCGGCGAAGTGCGTGCGGAGGGGATGTCCGCGCCGCTCGCCTCCACCGGGCACGGTGCCCGGTGCGATGGAACAACGGGAGAGGAAATTTCTCGATGTCGACCTTCGACCGCAACGCTTCCGCGCGCTTCGGCACCCCGTCGGCGCGGGCCGAGGCCGGCGTCATCGATGCAGGCCTGCGCGCTTACATGCTCCGGGTCTACAATTACATGGCCATCGGGCTGGTGATCACGGGCCTCGTCGCCTATGCCGCCTATGCCCTGTCCGTGACCGCCGACCCGTCGGGCGCCGTCGCCAACGCCGGCAGCATCTATCTGACCCAGATCGGCTACGCCCTGTTCGTCTCGCCGCTGAAGTGGGTGGTGTTCCTCGCCCCGCTCGGCATGGTGTTCCTGCTCAGCGCGCGGATCGGCAGCGTCAGCGTCGGTACCGGCCAGATCATGTTCTGGGTCTTCGCCGCGCTGATGGGCCTGTCGCTCTCGTCGATCTTCCTCGTCTACACGCACGCCTCGATCGCCCGGGTGTTCTTCATCTCGGCCGCCTCGTTCGGCGCGCTCAGCCTCTACGGATACACGACGCAGCGCAGCCTGTCGGGCATGGGCTCGTTCCTGTTCATGGGCCTCATCGGCATCGTGATCGCCTCGCTCGTGAACATTTTCCTCGCCTCTTCGGCGTTGCAGTTCGCGATCTCGGTAATCGGCGTTCTGGTGTTCGCCGGCCTGACCGCCTACGACACCCAGCGCATCAAGGAGATGTATTACGCCGCCGACGACGGCACGATGGCCGGCCGCAAGGCGATCCTCGGCGCGCTCACCCTCTATCTCGACTTCATCAACCTCTTCATGATGCTGCTCAGCCTGTTCGGCCGCCGCGACTGACGTCCGGCAGAGCATCTCTGAAAGAGTTCGGGGCGCGGCCGACGGCCGCGCCCTTTTCATTTTCCGGCAGGGTCCGCGGGCGGGAAAGCCGGGGACGAGCCCCGGCTCGGCCTATTGCCGGCCCAAGCCCAGCCAAGATCCGCACAAGCCCCGCTCACATTCCCGCTTGTCATTCGCCGCGGTCGCTCCGACACAATAGAGCGAGGGATCGAATCAGACCGACGGGGGCCTCCCGCGGGATGCCGCCCGGCACGGGCTGGAGCAGTTCGGGCCGTTCGTTTCCGGTCGGGAGCGGACGGCATGGGTGTCGCGTTCGGACCGCCCGCAGCGGGGCGGCTCTCCCGAGCGTGACGGCTTCGGGCATGGTCCGCAAGGGACCGGGCCCCAGGGAGGCGCGCCATGATACGGCTCTTCACCGGCCTCGAAATCCCTCAGAGCGCGGCGTTCATGCTCTCAGGCCTGCGCGGCGGCCTGCGCGGGGCGCGCTGGCTCGATCCGGAGAACTACCACATCACCCTGCGCTTCATCGGCGACGTCGACGACCGCACCGCGGACGAGGTCGCCGATGCGCTGATGCGCGTGCGCCGGCCGAGCGTGAAGATCCATCTCGCCGGTCTCGGTAGTTTCGGCGGCGCCAAGCCCCACGCCCTCTGGGCGCGCGTGGCGCCGACCCCCGCGCTCGCCGAGCTCCAGGCCGAGCACGAGCGTATCCTCCAGCGCCTTGGGCTACCCGCCGAGGGCCGCAAATATACCCCCACGTCACCCTCGCCCGCCTGCGCGGCACCGCCCCGAGCGAGGTCGCGACCTGGCTCGCACTGCGCGGCGGCTTCGACGTCGCCCCCTTCATCGCCTCGCGCTTCGTGCTGTTCTCGGCCCGGGCCGCGGTCGGCGGCGGTCCCTATCTCGTCGAGGAATCGTTCCCCCTGTTCGAGATGGCGAGCTGAAGGCTCCGATACCGGCCGAACGCGATCCTGCGTTCACCGACCCGCCGCGTCGAGCGCGCGGCGGGTGAGCCAGACGACGTCGCGGCTCTTGGGCAGGCTTTCGTCTTCCACCGCGGCGAGGTCGAACCAGGCGGCGTCGGCGGCGTCGTCCGCCGCGACCGGTTCGCCGGCGATCCAGTGGCAGGCGACGGCGACGAGCACAAAATGGTGGGTGAACGCCCCTCCGCCTCGCCGATGATGTCGAGGACTGCGATCGCCTCGCCCGCCTCGGCCTCGATGCCGGTCTCCTCGCGCAGTTCCCGCACCGCCGCATCCGCATGGCGCTCGCCCGGCTCGATGCGCCCGCCGGGAAAGCCCCAGCGGCCGAGATCGGGTGCCTTACCACGCTTGACGAGGAGCACGCGCCCCTCCCGCGCCACGACGGCGAGCGCCGCCGGAACGGGCCGGATGTTGGTCGAAGATGTCATCGGACGCTCGGGATCGGAGGCGGACCAGAAGGCGCCATCCTAACCCGACCGGGCCTCAGTGGAACAGCGGCAGCAATCCGACGATGCCGACGACGATCAGATAGGCGGCAACCGCAAAATTGAGGATGCGGGGCACCAGCAGGATCAGGATGCCGATGAGGAGGGCGACGAGGGGCGGCACGAACACGATGTCGATGTGTTCCATCGGGAGGCTCCGGGGCTTGCGAGCGCGCGCGGGCGGCGCGATCGGGACGGCTGGACAACGCCGGAGCGGCGGCTGCCGTTCCGTCCCGCCAAGGTGATCTCGCCCGCCAAGACGATCTCGCCCGCCAAGGTGATCTCGCCCACCGAGCCGATCTCGCGGGAAGCCGATCTCGCACTCGATGCCCGATCCGCCGCGCAATCTTGAGCCCTTCGAAGTTCGGCTCTATTTGTATCTTATCGTTATCCGCAACGCGGGCGCCCCCGCCCGAGACCCCGACGAGACCTCCCATGCTCAACCGCCCCGCCCGCGCCGTCCTCCGCCTCCACCCCGAGGACAATGTGGTGGTCGCCATCGACAATCTCGCGGCGGGCACGGCGGTCGAGGGGGTGGTCATCGGCGAGCGGATCGCGAAGGGCCACAAGATCGCGACCCGGGCGATCGCGCCGGGCGAGGCGATCCGCAAGTTCGGCCAGATCATCGGCGCGGCGTCCCAACCGATCGCGCCGGGCGCCTGGGTCCACGAGCACAATTGCGCGATGGAGACCTTCGCCCGCGATTATCGCTACGCCGAGGAAGCGCGGCCGACGGACTTCGTGCCCGCGGCTGAGCGGGCGACATTCGAGGGCTATCGGCGGGCGAATGGCCGCGCCGGCACCCGCAATTATGTCGGCATCCTGACCTCGGTGAATTGTTCGGCCTCCGCCGCCCGCTTCATGGCGGAGGCAATCAACCGCTCCGGGGTGCTCGCCGATTTCCCCCACATCGACGGCGTCATCCCCCTCGTCCACGGCACCGGCTGCGGCATGGCCTCGAAGGGCGAGGGCTTCGACCTCCTGAAGCGCACCCAGTGGGGCTACGCCGCGAACCCGAACATGGGCGGCGTGATCATGGTCGGGCTCGGCTGCGAGGTTTTCCAGATCGGGCGGATGAAGAGCGAGTACGGGCTCGAGGAGAGCGAGACCTTCCGCACCCTGACGATCCAGGATTCCGGCGGCACCCGCAAGGCGGTCGAGGCGGGCGTCGCCGCGATCCGCGAGATGCTGCCCGCGGTTGATGCGGCGCGGCGCGAACCAATCCCGGTCTCCGAGCTCGTGCTGGCGCTCCAGTGCGGCGGCTCGGACGGCTATTCCGGCATCACCGCGAACCCGGCGCTCGGCGCCGCCGCCGATCTTCTCGTCCGCCACGGCGGCACCGCGATCCTCTCGGAGACCCCCGAGATCTACGGCGCCGAACACCTGCTGACGCGGCGCGCGGTGAACCGCGCCGTCGGCGAGAAGCTCGTCGACATCATCCATTGGTGGGAGGAGTACACCGCCCGCAATGCCGGCGACATGAACAACAATCCCTCCCCGGCAACAAGGCGGGCGGGCTCACCACGATCCTGGAAAAGTCGCTCGGCGCGGCGGCGAAGGGCGGCACCGGCGCGCTCACCGCGGTCTACCGTTATGCCGAGCCGGTCACGGAAAAGGGCCTCGTGTTCATGGACACGCCGGGCTACGACCCGGTCGCCGCGACGGGCCAGGTCGCCGGCGGCGCCAACATCCTGTGCTTCACCACCGGCCGCGGCTCGGCCTATGGCTGCAAGCCGACGCCCTCGATCAAGCTCGCCACCAACAACGACGTCTATGCCCGCATGAGCGAGGACATGGACATCAATTGCGGCGACGTCATCGACGGCGTCTCCATCGAGGCGAAGGGGCAGGAGATCTTCGACACCATCGTCGCCGTCGCCTCCGGAGCCCGCACCAAATCCGAAGCCCTCGGCTACGGCGACGCCGAGTTCGTGCCCTGGCAGGTCGGCGCCGTGATGTGAGCGGCGCCGGACTTTCAAACACGGCAAAAAAATCGTCACCGCGACGGCGTAACCGTGGCGGGGGTTCCAACGAATGACATGAGGAAGACGTGACGTTGCCCTCGGGGGAGGCGCTGACGGGCCGGTTGGACGGCTCCCTCCGGAGGCGATGCGATGACGCGCGTCGGGACTCTTTCGGCTTGCCCCAATGCTGCCGCGAATGCGCCGGCCGCGATCCGGCCGAGCGCCGGATTTCCTGGAGAATTCTCCCCTTCGACCTGCCTTGGTCTCGCCCGTTTCGCGCGGCCCGATGGACGCACATTAAGTCCGCGTCACGATCGGTTCTCGAGCGCACGGTTCAGTCTATGGCCCCTTCGATCCCGAACGACCCGAGTCAGGCGCAAGACGCCACCTGGGGCGCGCTCATGGTCGCGGCTCAGGCCGGCGACCGGCGAGCCTACACCACCCTTCTCCGCGTCATCGTTCCCTTCATCAAGAGCGTGGCCCGACGCCAGGGCGTGGGACTCTCCGAGATCGACGACGTCGTTCAGGACGTTCTCGTCACCATCCACAAGAGCCGCCAGAGCTACGACCCCGACCGGTCGTTCACCGCCTGGCTGCGTGCCCTTACCCAGCGCCGCGCCGTCGATCTTCTGCGCCGCCACGGCCGCGCCGCCGCCCGCGAAGTCCACGAGCCGATCGCCTACGAGAACCACCCCGCCCCGGAGCACGAGCCGGACGGAAGCCTCGGCCTGGCACAGCTCGGCGCGAGCATCATGCAGGCGATCTCCACCTTGCCCTCGGGCCAGCGGGAGGCGGTCGAGATGCTGACGCTGCGCGATATCTCGCTGGCCGACGCGGCCGCCGCGACGGGCCGCACCAAGGGGGCGTTGAAGGTGAACCTGCACCGCGCCTTGAAGGCGCTGCGGGCGCAGCTCGGTGGAGACTGGACATGACGCGCATTCCCGCCATCGGACGCCGTCCCGCCAAGACCGACGACAGCCACGCCCACGACGACCTCATCGCCGTGCTCGGCGACGATCTCGCCCCCGTGCGTCCGCTCGCGCCGCCGATGACGCGCGCCACGCGCTGGCTCGCTGCGGTCGCGGTGGCGACCGTCGCCGGCGCGATTCTGCTCGACGTGAATATCCTCGACGGCGCGTTCGACGGCGCCCCAGAGCTCGTCGTCACCCTGATCGGCTCCGTGCTGACCACGGTGCTGGCGGCGCTCGCCGCCTTCGAACTCAGCATGCCCGACCGCCACGACCGCTGGGCGGCGCTGCCGCTGCCGGCGGCCGCGCTGTGGATCGGCGCCGGCGGCTTGAGCTGCTTCCAGCTCTGGCTGGTCCCCGACGCCGACGGCACCGTCTGGGCCGACGTGTGGGACTGCCTCATCCTCGTTGTGCTGTTCGCGGCCCCGCTCGCGGCTTTGATGCTGGTGATGCTGAAGGCGGCGCCGCCGCTGCGCCGCTGCATGGCGGCGACCGTGGGCGGTCTCGCGGCCGCCGCAGCGGCCTCGACGGCCGTCAGCCTGTTCCGCCCCTTCGACGGCGCCACGACGGACCTGATCGTCCACTTCTTCGTGGTGCTCGCGGTCGTGGTGGCGAGCGGCGTCTACGGTGCCCTGACGGTGACGCAGAAAAAAAAATCGCCGCCCAGCAAAAAATCTTTCGCGGGGGTGTAACCGCTCCTAGGGGGCCATCGAAAGGATGAATGTGACGGTCGAGATCGTCACGCCGGCGGGAAGCGGCTTCCGGCGCGCCCCACGGCTTCCTTAGAGATGAGGTTTGACCATGATCATCCGCAACCGCGCCGCCCTCGCCCTCTCGGCCGCCGGCCTGGCGCTGACCCTCGCTGGCGCCCCGGCGTTCGCCCAGACCGCTTCCACGACCCCGAGCACCACGACCTCGAAGTCGACCGCGAAGCACACCACGAAGAAGAAGACCACCAAGAAGCCGACCACTTCGAAGAAGAAGACCACTTCGAGCGGCACGACGCAGCAGTAAGCCGCGAGAAGCGCATCGGGCCCTGCATGCCATCCCCGACGGGGCCCGATGCGTCTCGTGCACGACGCAGCATATTTCGGAATGTAACAGCCGCATTGCGGTTTGTTAAGACGGCAATCGCCGTCCGCGGGTCGAAGCGCAGCGCTCCCCGCACGAGGCCAAGGCCCGAGCCCGGCACTTCCCCGAAAGACGATCTTCCCTTGCGCGATCAGCGCACTTCGAACGGCAGATTGCCGGTCGCGACCGCGCCCTTGCCGTCGGCCACCGTGACGAACAGGCGGTAATGGCCGGGGGCCAGCCCCGCGATCGTCGCGCCTTGGAGCCCGCCCGTCGCGAGCCCCTCGGGGTGCGCGGGCGGCACCGTTTCCGCATCGCCGCCGGTCCGCCTGTCGCGGCTTTCCTCGAGGATCGTCCAGGTCGCCGTCAGCGGATCGCCGTCGGGATCGCTCGCCGCGAGCACCGCGTGCGCCGTGACGCCGCGATCCCACGAGCCCCACTGGTCCCACGAGCCCGCTGCCGATCCCGCCGAGGCGGCGCCGCCGATGCCGGCGCCTTCGAAGGCGAGCCGCTCGATGTGCGGCGCGCGGTCATCACCCGGCACCGAACCGCCCCAGTGGGCCGCGAGCACCTCGGCGCTCTGCATCCAATCCCCGTCGGCGGTCAGGAGGCCGTGCCAGGTCGGCGTCACCTCCTGCTTCTGTCCCCACAGGAAGGCGATGTCGCCCGCGCCGGCATCCTCGATCGCGCCGAGATAACGATCGAGCAGGCCCGATTTCACGGTGCTGGTCGGCTCGATCGGCGCGCCCCAGGGCGTGGTCGGCACCTGCCATTGGCCGACGACCCCGAGCTCGGTGACGACGATGGGTCCCGTCCATCCTTGCGCGCGGGCGCGCCCGACGAGGCTCGGCAGCGCCTCGCCGTAGGAATTGAGGCCGAGGACGTCGATGCTCGGGGCGAGCGCCTTGAGACGGATCACCTTGTCGGTGCCGACATCGGCGAGGACGGCCATCGTCGGACGGGCGGGGTCGATCGCCTTGACCCGCCGCGCCGCCGCCTCGACGGCGCGGAGCGCCGGGTCCGGGTCGGGCGCCTCGAGCTCGATCTCGTTGCCGATGCCCCAGAGCAGCACGGCCGTGTCGTCCTTGCGGGCGCGCACCATCGCCTCGATCGCCTGGAGCTGCGCCTCGACCCGGGCTCCGTCGGCATAATCGAAGCCGCGGCGCGGCGGCTCCAGCCAGAGCCCGAACAGGACCTTGAAGCCGAGCCGGTGCGCCGCCGCGAGTTCGGCCGCGCCGTCGCCGCCATAGGTGCGCAGGGCATCGGCACCGAGCGCCTTCAGAAGCTCGAAATGGGAGAGCGCCGCCGCCCCGCGAACGCGGAACGGCCGTCCGTCGACGAGGATATCCGGCCCGGAGACGCGGACGTCCGCGGCCTTCGCGGCAGGCACGGTGCCCGCGGTCAGGGTGGCCGCGCCCATCAGGGCGGCGAGAAGGAGGCCCGGTCGACCGCCGCGCCTCACGCGACCGCCGCGGCGAGGCGGTCGGCGAGCGGGTTCTCGGGCTCGAACACCGCCTCGGCGGCGAACACGGCGACTGTCTTGGCGCCGCGGCCCTTGAGCCAGGCGACGCAATCATAGACCCGGCGGGCCGGGCAATGCAGGACGAGTTCGCTGCCTTCGGCAACGAGGGCCGTGCCGCCGAACGCCTCGGCCGCCGCCCGGCCCGCCTCCGCCGCATCGGGAAGGCGGGTGCGGACCTCGCGCACCGCACGGGCGCGGGCCTCGGCCAGGATACGGTCGAGGATGGCACGCACGGTCGCGAGGTTCTGGGCACTCCACTCGGCGCCGCGGGCGGCGACGAGATGGGCCTCGGAGCGCAGGATGACGCCGTCCTCGACGATCTTCAGCGCATTCGCGGCGAGCGTCGAGCCGGTCGTGGTGATGTCGACGATGAGCTCGGCCGAGCCGGCCGCCGGCGCGCCCTCGGTCGCCCCGAGGCTTTCGACGATGCGGTAATCGACGATGCCGTGGGCATCGAAATGGGCGCGGGCGAGGTGGATATATTTCGTCGCCACCCGCAGCCAGCGGCCGTGGCGGGCGCGGAAATCATGGGCGATGTCGGCGAGGTCGGCCATCGCCCGCACGTCGATCCACGCCTTCGGCACCGCCACCACGACGTCGGCATGGCCGAAGCCGAGCGGCTGGACGAGATGGATCAGGCGTTCGCGCTGCGCCGGCTCCGGCACGCTCTCGTGGACGAGATCGAGGCCGGTGATGCCGAGATGGACGCGGCCGGCAGCAACCTCGCCGACGATCTCGGACGCCGACAGGAGGGCGATCTCGACATCGTCGAGGCCCTGAATCCGGGCGCGATATTCGCGGGCGCCGTTCTGCACGAAGGGCAGGCCGGCGCGGGCGAAGAAGGCCGCGGCATTTTCCTGAAGCCGGCCCTTCGAAGGGACGGCGATGATCAAGGGCCCGCTCATCGCGCCGCCTCCTCGGACACGACGCGATCGAGCCAGACCGAGAAGCCGACCGCGGGAACCGGCGCGGGGGCGCCGAGCAGAGCCATCATCCGGTCGTAGCGGCCGCCGCCGATGACCTGGCCGAGCTCCGGCTGGCGGCGGTCGTGAAGCTCGAACATGAAGCCGGTGTAGTAATCGAGCCGGCGGCCGAACTCGGCCGAGAAGCGCAGGTCGCTGACCGCGACGCCGCGCGCGGCGAGGAGATCGTTGCGCCGGGCGAAAGCGCCGATTGCCGCTTCGAGCCCGAGACCGGCCTTGGCGGCGAAGCGGGACAAGGCGTCGACCGCGGCGTCGGCGGTCACGTCGATCGCGAGGTAGGCGCGCAGGGTCGCGGCCGCTTCCGGGGCGAGGCGGGCGCCGGCCGCGAGCGTCGCCTGCTCGATCAGGCGATCGGCGATCTCGGCCGCGCTGCGGCCACCGACGGGGCTCAGGCCCGCGACGGCGAGCATGTCTTCGACGAGGGCGCGGGCGGTCGCCGGATCGGCTTCGGCGAGCGCACCCGCAACCGCCGCCGGCGTGTCGATTCCGGCACGACCGTCGAGCTTGTCGAGGGCGGCGGCGAGCCGCGGCGTGTCGCCGAACAGGGCGATCAGACGGCGGCGCCAGGCGACCGGCAAGGGCAGCGCCTCGACGACGGCGGAGAACAAGGCCTCGTCGCCGATGCGGACACCGGTGTGGCCGTCGAGCCCGAGCACGCCGGCCGCCTCGAGGGCGAGCGCGAGGGTCTCGGCGTCGGCCGCCTCACGGTCGGTCTCGCCGAGCCGCTCGATGCCGGCCTGGAGAAACTCGCCGACGCCGTCGGCGCGCTGGCGGAAGACGGGGCCGAGATAGGTATAGAAGCCCTGCCGCTCGGCCGCCCCCTCGTCGAGATGGAGCCGGCAGACCGGGATGGTCATGTCGGGGCGCAGGCAAAGCTCGCTGCCGTCGCGCCCCTCGGTGAGGAACATGCGGCGGCGCAGATCCTCGCCGGCGAGCGCCAGGAACATCTCGGCCGGCTGGAGCACGCCGGGCGCGACGAAATGGTGGCCCGCCCCTTCGAGCAGGCGCCGCAGGGCCTCGATGACGGACGGCGGCGGGACGGGCGCGCGGATCATGGAAGCCTCAAGCCGGCGAGCGTTCGGCGGTGCGACGGGCGAGGATGTCGCGCACCGCCGCGACGAGGTCCCCCTCGGGCACGGTGACCTGGGCCGGACGCGCCTCGCGCCAGGCCTTGTTGTCCTCGATGCCCTCGGCGAGCCGCTTGCCCTCGACGAGATCCTTGATCTCGACGGTGCCGGCGCCCCGCTCGTTGGAGCCCTGGATGACGACGCACGGCGCATCGCGCCGGTCGGCATATTTCATCTGCGCCTTGAGGCCGGAGGTGCCGAGATAGAGCTCGGCGCGGATGCCGGCGCCGCGCAAGGTCTGCACCATGCGCTGATAATGCGCCATCGAGCCGGCATCGCGGTCGAGCACCAGCACGACGACGGGCCCCTGCCCGCTCGCCTGCGCTTTCGGGGCGCGGGCGGCGAGCGCAGCCGACAGGCGCGAGACGCCGACGGAGAAGCCGGTCGCCGGCACGTCTTCGCCGCGGAAGCGGCCGACGAGCCCGTCATAGCGGCCGCCGCCGCCGACCGAGCCGAACCGCACCGGCCGGCCGTCGTCGCCGAGCACGGTGAAGGTCAGCTCCGCCTCGAAGACGGGGCCGGTATAATATTCGAGGCCGCGCACGACCGACGGATCGATGAGTATTCTTTTTTCGTTGTATCCCGCCGCCTGGACGAGATCGCTAATTTCTTCAAGCTCTCTAATTCCCTCTAAGGCAACCGCGCTACTAGAGAACTTCTCCAGCAGATATTTCAATGTCGACCCATTGTCATCAACATAATATCCGGCGGGACTACCGTCAGATACATTGACGAACTTTAGGCCTCTTTCTGTAATTTCATCGGCGCTTCTGGTGTATCGCAAGTGTGTAAATTGAAGCGCATTTACAAAGTCGACAATTACTTGAATCTGAGAATCTTCGAGATTCGCGCCCTTCGTGAAGTCGCCGCTAACGTCCATTCGGCCGCGACCAAGCAGTTCGCGAACACCCTCCTCGCCAATCTTATCAAGCTTGTCGATGGCGCGCAGCACGATGAGGCGGCGGCCGGCATTCTCGTCACCGGCGAGGCCGGCGATCTCCATCACGCCATCTAGAAGCTTGCGGTTGTTGACGCGGATGACGTAGTCGCCGCGCGGAATGCCGAGCTTTTCCAGGGTGTCGGCGGCCATCATGCAGATTTCCGCATCGGCGGCGACCGAGGCGGTGCCGACGGTGTCGGCGTCGAACTGCATGAACTGGCGGAAACGGCCCGGGCCCGGCTTCTCGTTGCGGAACACCCAGCCGGCGCGGAACGAACGATAGGGCTTCGGCAGCCGCTCGTAATTCTCGGCCACATAGCGGGCGAGCGGCGCGGTCAGGTCGTAGCGCAGCGCCAGCCATTCCTCGTCGTCGTCTTGGAAGGCGAACACGCCCTCGTTGGGACGATCCTGGTCGGGCAGGAACTTGCCGAGGGCGTCGGCATATTCGATGAGCGGGGTCTCAACCGGCTCGAAGCCGTAGAGCTCGTAGGAGGCGCGCACGGCGGCGACCAGCGCCTCGGTGGCGGCGATCTCGGCGGGGCCACGGTCCACGAGGCCGCGCGGAAGGCGCGGCTTGGGGCGCGCGGGCTTGCGATCGGCCTTGTCGGCGTCGTTCGAGGAAGCGTCGCTCACGTCGTCCGTCCGTGCTCGGTCCGCGCCCGAACGGCCTCGAAAGCGCGGCTTTTCCTGGAGAAGGCCGCGAGGCAAGCCGCGGCCCGTGTCGGGGCCGAAGCACTAGACCAAAGCACCCCGCCCGGCAAGGCGGGCGGGACGGCGCGAAGCACCGGCGCCGCAACGGCCGCACGGCGGCCGAGCAGAAACGCGGCGCTCATCGGGGTCAGTCGCACCGCTTCGTCTTGACAGACGCGGGCACAATTCTCAAATGAACCTCGCTCATCCACGCGAGCAAAGGAATTGTCGATGTTGGAGCTTGTGACCACCCGCTGATCGCCTCGGAAACGTTCGAGGCATCTCACCGCATCCACCGCGGCCCCTATGGGGTCGGCGAAGGATGCCGTGCGGGAGCTTTTGTCACAGGCTACTCCATGAATATTTCACGCAGCGAGCAGCGCGTGCTGCACGTGCTCGCCCAAGGCGGTCATATCCGCCACCACCGCAGCAGCGGCGGCCACATCCTCGACGTGCTCTGCTTCACCCGCGAGGGTCACGTCCTGACCGAATGCACCGTCGAGGTGTTTTCCAGGCTCCGGCGCAAGCGCCTCATCGAATCGAAGGCGTCGTCCCCCTATCGGATCTCCGAGAAGGGCCGGCGGCAGGTTCGCGCTCAGACCGACAATCGCACGGGGGCGTTCGCTGATGATCGAGCTCCGATCGGGACGGCCGGCCAACCCGGCCGTCATCCGCGCCGTTGCGGAAGCCGCCTTCGCGGGGGCGCATCACGCCGCCGACTCGACCGCCTGATCGCCGTCGACGCGTCTCGAACCGGCGGCATCGCCGCCGGTTCTCGCCCTCGGACGTCCGGTGCCGGATCAGGCGGCGGCGACGCGCTCGAAGAAGGAGCGCACCTCGGTCTTCATCCGGCTCGCCTGATCGTCGAGGTTGGCGGCGAGGTCGCGCACCGTCGCCACGACCTGGCCGGTGGTGTCGGTCGCCGTGCGAACGTTAGTGATCGAGGTCACCACCCCGCGGGCATCGCTCGACAAGGCGGCGACCGTCGAGGCGATGGCGCGGGTCGTATCGGTCTGCTCGTTCACGGCGGCCGAGATCTGCTCGATCGCGCTCGCCACCTGCTCGATGGTCGAGGCGATGGCGGTGAGGCCGTCGGCGGCGGCGTGGGTCGCCGACTGGATCGACCCGATCTCCGAGGAGATCTCTTTGGTCGCCGCCGCGGTCTGGGTCGCGAGCGTCTTCACCTCGCGGGCGACGACGTCGAAGCCGCGCCCGGCGTCACCGGCGCGCGCGGCCTCGATCGTGGCGTTGAGGGCGAGCAGGTTGGTTTGGCCGGCGATGCCGGCGATGAGTTCCACCACGCGGTCGATGCGCTCGGCGGCACTCGTCAGATCGCGGACCGTGCCGTCCATGGCGCGGGCCTGATCCACCGCCTTGCCGACGACACCGAGCGAGGCGCGGGCGTGGCCGGCGACGCTCTCGATCGAATGGGTGATGGAGTTGACGGCCTCGGCGCCCTCGACGGCGCGATCGGCCATCTCGGAGGCGGTCGAGCTCGCGCCCACTGCCTGATCCGAGCTCTGGCTCGACAGCGAGACGAGCCGACCGGAGGCGTCGCGCATCGTTTCAGCCGCATTGTTCAAGGAATTGAGCGAGCCCCCGAAGGCGGCGTCGAAGGCCGCGAGGTGCTCGGCGAGCTTCGCCCGCCGCCGCTCGGCCTCGGCCAGCGTCTCGTCGTGATAGACGGACACGGCGAGGTTCATGTCGAGCATCACCGCCTTGATGGTGGCGGAGAGGAGCCGCGCCGCACGCGCCGAGTTGAGCCGGTGGACGCGGTTGACGATGGCCGGGAACTCGCTGCCGATGAGGCCGTAGGCGCTGATGAAGATGCCGGGATGGAGGCCAACCCGGACATGGGCGCGGCCGATCGCCCGCACGCTTTCGCGATAGCCCGCGTCGAAGCCGGACGTGAACAGGCGGGTCCAATGCTGGCGCTGGGCCTCGGCGAGGCGCTCGACGCGCCCGGCAATCAACGACGCCGTCTCGGGAATCTCAGCCAGATGGCGATAAAAGCGGCCGACGATCGACGGCAGTTCCGGCTCGAAGAGCTTCCAAGCGTCCTTCAGGTCCCGGCAAACATCTTCGTCGATGAGAAGCATATGCTTCTGCACATCGAAATCAATTTCAGCGCTCATAGCGTATCCCTGAACTGGAAGTACGTCCTCTGGCGGAGAGGATGCACCCCTTAGGCTTCCCCAAGCTGGGATTTTCTCGATCGACGGAGCCCGCGTGTGGCCGCTTGACGCCAGGCAGGTCGGGGCGGAGGCGAAGGGGGTCACGAACGCCACGCCTCGATGCACAGCCCTGCACTTGCGCGCGGGCACATCCGCCGATCCTCAATGTGTGCGGGCGAAGCACGGGCCGGGTCGAGAGCCCGGCCCGGCAACGGCTTAGGGGGCCACTCCGACCCGGCGCGGAGCATCGGCGCCGGCCGCGGTGTTCACCATGTAGAGCCCGTGGTTCTGCGGCACCGCCTTCAGGGCGTCGGTGAGGCCGACGATCGTCTCGGCACCGCCGAGCACGAGATAGCCGTCCGGCGCCATCACCCGCGAGATCCGGTTGAGCACGTCCGCCTTGGTCGGCGCGTCGAAATAGATCAACACGTTCCGGCAGAACACGATGTCGAACCGACCTAACGAATGGAACGGCTCAAGCAGGTTGAACTTGCGGTAATCGATCATGCTCCGCAGTTCACTGCTAATCTGCCAAGAATCATCCATCTTCGTGAAATATTTCAGAAGATATTGGATGGGCAGACCGCGCTGAACCTCGAACTGAGTGTAGAGGCCAAGGCGTGCACGATCGAGCACGTCGGACGACAGGTCCGTCCCGATGATCTCGACCCGGCGACCGCCGAGCAGCGAAGCGCTCTCCTTGAGCGCCATCGCGAGCGAATAGGGCTCCTGACCGGTGGAGGCCGCCGCGCACCAGATGCGGATCGTCTGGCCCGGGCCGCGTGCCTTGATGACCGCCGGCAGCATCACGCTGGTGAACGCTTCGAACGGCTTCTTGTCGCGAAAGAAGAAGGACTCGTTCGTCGTCATCGCTTCGACGACCGCGTCCTCGACGGCACCGGCCGCCGGACCGCGGAGCTTCGCGGCGAGGTCGGTCAGCGTGGTGAGGCCGAACCGGCGCGCCACCGGCGCGAGCCGGCTTTCGAGCAGATAATGCTTGTCCTCGTTGAGAACGAGGCCGGAGCGCGTCTTCAGCAGACGACGGAATTGATCATAATCGGCTTGCGTTATCATGGCCGACCTCCAGTCACGAGGCGGACGATCTTGGGACCGATCTCGTCGATCGGCAGCAGATCAGAACAGGCACCGGTTGCAAACGTCGCGCCGGGCATGCCCCAGACGACGCTCGTTTCTTCGTCCTGCGCGATGACGGTCCCGCCACCATCGGCGATGACCTTCGCACCCTTGGCGCCGTCGCTGCCCATGCCGGTCAGAACCACCGACGCGATGGCGGCCCCAAAGATGGACGCGGCGGACATGAACATCGGATCGACCGCCGGCTTGCAGAAGTTCACCGGCTCGGTGTCGAGCAGACGCACCACGAGCTCGTCGTTCTTCTTTTCCATGATCATGTGACGCCCCCGGGCGCGACATAGATGCGCCCGGCCTCGATCTTCTCGCCGTCGACGCCCTCGTTTGCGGAGCGGCCAGCGGCGCGGCCGATATGCTCGGCAAGGATCGCGGTGAACGTCGCCGGCATGTGCTGGACGACGAGCACCGGGATCTTTCCGATCGACGGGCCGAGGGCGGTAAAGAGCTTATGCAGCGCCTGCGGACCACCGGTCGAGCTCCCGATCACCAGGATCTTCGGCGGCACCATCGAATAGGGGCGCAGCTTGTCGAGCGGCTTCGGCTTCGCGGGCGGGGCCGGCAATGGCCGGACCGCCGCAGGCGCCGGCGACGGGGCGATCCCGGCCGGCTTGCGCAGGGCTCCGCCGCGGGCGCGCAATTTCGCGCGTCCGCCGAGGCTGCGCACCTTGGCGAGCAACTCTTCCTTGAACTCCGCGGAGGTCGCCCGGCCGTTCGCCGCCTCGGGCTTCGGAATATAATCCGATGCACCGAGATTGAGCGCCTTGAGGCTGACCTCGGCGCCGCGCCGCGAGAGCGTCGAGGCGACGATCACCACAGTGCCGGGCTTGCGTTCGAGAATGAGCGGCAGGGCGGTGAGACCGTCCATCTCCGGCATTTCGAGATCGAGGATGACGACGTCGGGTTGCGAATTCACGACGTCGTCGGCGGCCCGGCGGCCGTTCACGTGACTGCCGACGACGATGCAGTCGCGGCTCTCCGAGATCCAGTTCGAGAGGACGCCACGAATGACCACCGAATCGTCCACGATCATCACGCGGATCTTGTCGGCATCGTCCGATTGTCCGGATTGTGCAGCAACAGTAGCAGTCACTGTGTTTCCGCCCTGTATTATTGGTTCAGATTAGGCCGACTTCCTCAAGTTTTTCCTTGAGGATTTCGGCATCGAACGGCTTCATGATGTATTCATCGGCACCGCCGTTCAGGGCGGCGGCGATCTGCGCCGGATCGTTCTCGCTGGTGCAGAAGATCACCTTCGGATCTCCGCGGCCGTAGCGGTCGCGTAGCTGGCGCAGGAAGTCCGGCCCATTGGTGACCGGCATGTTCCAATCGAGCAGGATGGCGTCCGGCAGCCCGGTTGCGCACTGCTCCAGAGCTTTCTGCCCATCCTCGGCTTCCGTCACCTTGAACGACAATTGCTCCAGCATGCGCCGGGCGACCTTGCGGACGGTGCTCGAGTCGTCCACGACAAGAAACGTCTTCATCGAAACCTCCGTGCGGACAGCCGCATCGATCACGCAGCAACCGCCGTGTTGCCGACCCGCGCGAGCGAGCGCTCGACATCGAGGACCAGCATCAGCTCCTTCGAAAGGCGATAGACGCCGTTCGACACCTGCGCCCAGCGGCGATCGAGATTGGCTGGGTTCGGTTCCTGGGCGGCGATGTCGAGCGACAGCACCTCGCCGACCTCGTCGATCATAAGGCCGAAGGACTCGCCCTTGTGCTCGATGCCGACCGCCATCTGGCCTTCGCGCACCTCGGTTCCGAACCCGAGCAGGGTCCGCATGTTGATCGTCGTCACGATGCGGCCGCGCAGGTTGAGAACCCCGTCGATCTCCGCCGGCGCGAGCGGCACCCGGGTGATCTGCTCGGGTGCGAACACCTCGTGGACCGTCGAGATCGGCAAGCCGAACAACTGGGGTCCGATGCGGACGGTGACGAATTGGGTGGTTTCCGACGAGACGTCGGTCTTCGCGAGCGGCGCGCTCATGCTGCCTCTCCCTGGATGTGGCCGGTGAATTCGCTGAGAGCCGAGATCAAGCCGGAGCGGTCGAACTTGCCGATATAATCGGTGAAGCCGACGTCACGGCCCCGAGCGATCGCTTCCGGCGTGCAGACGCCGGACAGAGCGATGATGGGGATGTTCGACATCTGCGGGCGGGTACGCACGGCGCTCGCGAACGAGAAGCCGTCCATTTCAGGCATGTCGATATCGCTGACGATCACGTTGAAGCGGGTGTCGCGCGACAACCGATCCAGCGCCTCGACCGCCGACGCGCAGGTGACCACCTCGTAGCCCATGCCGCGCAGCACCGGGCCGATCAGGCCGCGGAAGAAAGCGCTGTCGTCCACGAGCAGAAGCCGGCCGGCCGTCGTCGCGTAACTCGACGACTTGCGCTCGAACCAATCGGCGAAGGCGATGGAGAGATAGTGCCCGATATCGACGAGGGCGGTCGCCTTGCCGGAGATGACGGCGGCCCCGAGCAGGCCCGGTCCCTCCGACGTGAGCTCGATGTTGAGGCGATCCTGAACGATATCGACGATCTCGTCGACGACGAGGCCCATCGAGCGTCCGTTGTCGGAGAACACGAGAACCGGCTGGGTGCCCGTGGTGCGGCGCTCAACCTTGTCGTCGACGTAGACGAGGGGCAGCAGCGAACCGCGATATTGGGCGACCGGCCGGCCGCCGGTGTGCTCGATCTTGGAGACGTCGAACTCCTCGAGGCGGGTGACGAGCGAGAGCGGCACCGCCTTGGGCTCGACCGAGCCGGCACGGAAGAGGAGCAGCGAGATGACATCGTCGCCCTCGTCGCGGCGCAACTCGTCGTCGGCGACCTTGTCGACCGCCGCGGTCTCGGCCGAGGTGGCGACCGCCTGGGCGATGCCGTTCGGATCGACGATCATAATGACACGGCCGTCACCGAGGATGGTGGAGCCCGAGAACATCGTGATGTGGCGCAGCATCGACGACATCGGCTTGACGACGATTTCCTCGGTGTGGAGGACGCCGTCGACGACGATGCCGAAGGTCTGATTGCCGACCTGCATGACGGCGACGAACCCGGTCTCGACCTCTTGGCCGCCGTTCGGCAGCGTGCCGAGCAGGCCGGCGAGCGGAACGATCGGAAGCAGCTTGTCGCGCAGGCGCAGGACGGGGGCGTCCTTGACCCGCTCGATCGTGTGTTCGGAGCCCGGCTGGATGCGCACGAGCTCGACGACGACGAGCTGCGGGATGGCGAACCGCTCGCCCGCGGCCTCGACGATGAGCGCCGGCACGATGGCGAGCGTCAGCGGGATCTTGATGGTGAAGACCGAACCCTGGCCGGCGCGGGAGCGCACGTCCACCGTGCCGCCGATCAGCTCGATGTTGGTCCGCACCACGTCCATGCCGACGCCGCGGCCGGACACGTTGGTGATCTTGGCCGCCGTCGAGAAACCCGCCGCGAAGATGAAGCGGTGGATCTGGGCGTCCGTCATCTTGGCGAGTTCGGCCTCGGTCGCGAGACGGTTCTCGAGGGCCTTGGCGCGGATGCGGTCGGTGTTGAGGCCGCGGCCGTCATCGGAAATCTCGATGACGATGTGGCCGCCCTCGTGGTGCGCGTCGAGGTGGATCGTGCCCTTCTCGGGCTTGCCCGCCGCGCGCCGATCCTCCGGTCCTTCGAGGCCGTGGTCGGCGGAATTGCGCACCATGTGAGTGAGCGGGTCCTTGATGAGATCGAGGACCTGACGGTCGAGCTCGGTGTCGGCGCCCGACATCTCGAGTTCGATGTGCTTGCCGAGCTCCTGGGCGAGGTCGCGCACGATGCGCGGCAGCTTCTGCCAGGCGTTGCCGATGGGCTGCATGCGCGTCCGCATCACCGCTTCCTGCAATTCGGCAGTCACGGTGGAGAGACGCTGCAGCGACACCTTGTAGTCGCTCTCTTCCTGGCGGCGGGCGATCTCCATGAGCTGGTTGCGGGTGAGCACCAGCTCGGAGACCATCGTCATCAGGTGTTCGAGCGTCCCGACATTGACGCGAATGGTCTGCGACGACACGCCGCCGGCAGCCACTTCCTCGCCGCGGGCGCCCTGCGCATGGGCGTCCGGCGCAGCCGGCGCCTTCGGTGCCGCCGGCGCCTCGACCGCCGTCTCGCGGAAGACCCGCTCGAGTTCGTCGAGCGGAACCTCGCCCGGCTTGAGCTCGCGCTCGAGGATCTGGCCGCTGAGCACGCCGACGGACGCCGCCTTCGGGGCTTCCGGCTCGGGGGCGCGGGTCAGAAGCGGCACCGGCGCGCCGCCGGCCGCCATCGCCTCCAAGCGGCTGATGAGGTCCTCGTCCGATCCCTCCGGCTCGGCACCCTCGCGGGCCTCGAGCTCGGCGAGCAACTGCTTGATCCGGTCGATCGTCACCAGCACGAGGCCGACGGCATCGGTCGTCACCGGCGTACCCTGACGGAACTTGTCCATCAGCGTCTCGGCCGCGTGGGCGAGCGAGGCGAGCCGCGGCAGACCGATGAACCCGCAGGTCCCCTTGATGGTGTGCACCAGCCGGAAGATGTTGTTCAGGATCTGGGCGTTGTTGGGATCCTGCTCGAACTTGACCAGCTCGACGTCAGCGACATCGAGATTTTCGTTCGTTTCCGTCAGGAACTCTCTGAGAAGGTCGTCCATCAATCAAACTCCCGCGCATTCTTGGCGACTGACCCGCGCCGGGTTGGAACATTCTTGAACCGCGGGGCGGGCCTGACCGCCGCCGCGAACGAGAGGATCAGGCCGCGCGTACGCGCTCCATGAAGGAGTCGACCTGGGTGCGGAGCGACTCGGCCTGCTGGGCCAGGTCGGCTGCCGCGTTGACGATCTCGCCCGACACCCGGCCCGTATCGTTGGCCGCCGTGCTGACGCTCGAGATGTTGGTGGAAACTTCTCGCGTGCCCTGCGCGGCGCGCTGGACGTTGTGCGCGATCTCGTTGGTGGCGGCGCCCTGCTCCTCGACCGAGGAGGCGATCGCGGAGGAGATCTCGTCGATCCGGCGGATGGTGCCGGAGATGCCGTCGATGGCACGGACGACTTCCGCAGTCGCGCCCTGCACGGCCGAGACCTGGGCGGAGATTTCGCCGGTCGCCTTGGAAGTCTGCTCGGCGAGCGTCTTCACTTCCATGGCGACGACCGCAAAACCCTTGCCGGCTTCCCCGGCCCGCGCGGCCTCGATGGTCGCGTTGAGGGCAAGGAGGTTGGTCTGTGCGGCGATGTCGGTGATGAGGTTCACGACCTGGCCGATGCGCTGGGCGTTCGCCGCGAGGCCGCGCACCACTTCCGCCGTCGAGGAGGCCTGGCCGGTCGCCTCGGCCGCGATCGACGCCGCCATCGCCACCTGCTGGCCAATCTCCCGGACCGACGCGGCCATCTCTTCCGCCGCCGACGCGACGGTCTGGACGTTGCCGGTCGCCTCTTCGGCCGCAGAGGCGACGATGGTCGATTGCGACCGCGTGGCGTCGGCGGAGGTGCGCATGACCGTCGCGTTCTGCTCGAGCTGGCTGACCGCCGCCGCGACGGTGCGGACCACGGTCGAGACTTCGCTGTCGAAGCGATCGGCGAGATCGTTCATGGTGTTCTTCTTCTCGACCGCCGCGCGCAGGGCCGACTGCGCCTGCTCGTCGCGAAGCCGCTCGGCCTCCTTGAGCTCGGTCAGGAAGTGGCCGGTGGTGGACCAGATCTCACCGATCTCGTCCTTGCTCACGTCGCGGACGATCTCGACGTCGAGGTCGCCCTTCGCCATCCGGCCCAGGGTGTTCGACAACGTCCGCAGCGGACGAGCGAGCTTCGTGGTGCCGATCCACATCGCGATGCCGACGCTGACGAGGAGGCCGATGATGGTGACGGCGAGGATGAGCGTGCTCATCGTGTTCTTGAGTTGGGCGAGATGGACCCGGATCGGGTCCATTTCCGAGCTGATGCCGGCGACCTGCTTCTGCAGCGACGCCTGCAACGCCTTGCGGTTGGCGCGGTTGGCATCGTTGTTGCCCTGGGCGTTCGCCGCCGCCGGCGATACCTCGGCGCCGAGACGGGCGGTCTCGGTGCGAAACTGGGCGAAGCTCGTAATACCGGCCGCGAGTTCGTCATAGAGGGCGCGATCCGTCGCCGGCGTCATCGCGCCGAGGTCGGCGACCGCCTTCTGCATCGCATCGAGCGCCTTGCGGATGCCGTCGGCGAAGGGCTTGGCCTTCTCGGTGTCGGTCGCGAGATAGACGCCGCGGGATTCCATCACCGTCTTGGTGACGAGATGATCGATGCGCTCGACGAGGAAGGCCCGTCGCGCCACCTGATCGAGCTTGTCCGTCGCCCGAACCGAGTCGTTGATGGCGTAGAGGCCCATCGCGCAGACCGCCACGGTCGAGAGACCGAGAACAGCGACGATGGCATTGATTTTTCCGCTGATCTTCATTTTTCTATCCCACTATTCTGTGGTGACGATTTTTATTCAGAATGTTGTTGCGTGGCGGCGGGCGACTCGGTGCTCGCGGTCTTGTTCGACGACTCCCCCGAACCATCCTGCCGCCGCTCCATCTCCTCACGACTCATGTAATTGAGCGCTTCGATGAGGATGTCGTTGATGATCGGGGTCTGCATTCGCGTATTGACGTTCGTCTTGATGGCATTGGTCATCTCCGGGATGTTGTACTTGGAGATGTTGCCGAACTGGATTTTGCCGTGCTCGTAGATCTGCTGGAATATCTCGTCGGCGACGAAGGAATCCGGCTGAACGGGAAGCTCATGCAGCGTCTTGGCATCTGCCGTGTAGACGAAGCGGGCGAGGACGTAGCCGGTCAACTGGCCGTCCTGAATCATGGGAACACTGATGATCGGAACGCGGCGATATTCGAGGCCCTCGAGATAGCGGTCCTCTTTCTTCTTCGGCGCGTTGTTGTTGGCGCTCCAGCTCGCGGCACCGTAGCTCGAGGCGAGCGTCACGATGCAGACCCAGAGCCCGATCATCAGGTAGCGCATCATCGCGCGCCCCCTCCGATCGCGGCGCTGTAGGTTCCGTCGGAGTCCGCGTCGCGCATCGCCTGGGCGAGCACGTCGGAGATCTCCCGGGCGGCGGCGAGATGAATCGCGAGGAGTTCCTGGTTGCGGCTGAGCTTGCTGCGCAGACGCGGCAGCCGGCTGCGGATCACCTCATCGGGCGCCTCCGTCGGCACAGGCAGTCGGCTGAGCTCGAGCAGGCTCCGGCTCTTGCGATGATTGAAGGCCTCGACGTCGAACGAGCGGTTCTCCTCGAGCGCCGCGAACTCGCCGTCGATGATCTCCTCGAGACGGTCGAGCGCTCCGATGAGCGCACGGGACGCCGGGTCGAGCGGGCGATGTTCGATCGCGGTGAACTCCATCGTCACACCCCTTCCGTCGGCTTGGACGAGTTCGTCGAAATGCTCTCGAGCTGGGGCAACGCCAGGTTCGGCGCGAGCGGCCCGAGGGCGGAATGGCGAACGGCGACGGCGTTGTGGTCGCCCGCGTTCGACTTGGCGAGCTGCGCGGCGATACCGATGCCGCCACCGGCCGCCATCTGGTTGGCGATCTGCTCGGCGAGCATCGACTTCCAGACGTCGCCGGCGGTGCCTTCGCCGAACACGGCGTCAGCCTTCTGCGGCAGCATTTCCTGGACGAAGGTCGAGAGGCTCGCCGCCTCGAACTTGCGGAACGTGTCGAGCTTCGTCTGCTCGGCGTCGGGAATGCGCTGGCTGAACCTGGCCAGGCTGTTCCCACCCGCAAGGGTCGACGAAACGTCCTTGCCGAGCAGGGAATCGAGCCCGCTTCCGGTCTGGTTGAAGACTTGATCGAACCCTGCGGCGCCCGACGGTCCCGACATGCGTGCGAGCCGGCCGACGGCCTGCTGATATCGCAGCGGGTCGATTGCGCGCGCGACGTCGAGCACGATATCTGAAGGGGGTCGGATCGCCATACTGCACCTGCACCCGTGAAGGGATGATCTTGAGTGTGCAGTCTGCCTTGCGTGGCTTACGGGAGGCTTGCATCCCGTTTGGCGAGCACGGCGTCAAGCAACGCCTCGAGTTCGCGACGCTCGCGGGCGCGCTCTTCCTCTTGCGTGGTGCGCTCCAAGAGCCGCTCGGTCTGCTTCAGCTTGCGGCTCTGGACCAGCACCCGCTGCTCCTGCGCCACGGTTTCGACCTTCACGCGATCGGCCTCGGCCGCGAGCATGCGCAGCCGGCGGGCCATCGGATCGATCAGGATGCCGTGCAACCGGTCGTCGTCGTTGAAGACGGCGACGATCTCCTCCTGCGCCACCGCGAGCTCCCCCGCCTCACGGCGCAGCGTCGCGAGCCGCCAATCGGCGAGCTTCTGCATGTCCTGCTGGACCTTGAGGATGCGGGCGACTTTCTTGGTGCGGTCCGCCATGGCTCAGCCCTGCTGCAGCCAGGCGGCAAACGCGCCCACGAAGATGTTGAGGAATTCGCGGGCCGTGAAGAACATCAGCAGCAATCCGCCTGCCGTGATGAACGGCGTCGCGATGAAGAACACCGGAATCGTGGGAACGAGCTTGTTCGTCAGGCCGATGCCGAAATTGACGACGATGGCGTAGATGATGAACGGGCTGCCGATGCGCAGCGCCACGACGAAGGCCTCGGAGAGGTGGTCGGCGATCTCGTTGAGGCCGATGCGGGCGCCGAATTCGAGCCCGACGGGCAGCGCCTTGTAGGACCCGACGAGGCCGCGCAGCAGCTCCCAATGGAGGTCGGAGGCGAACATCATCGTCGCGGCGGCGAGGGAGAAGATGCTCGCCATCGGCGGCAGCGGCTCGCTGTCCTCGAACATCGAGCCCGGCAGCGGGCTGAGGCCGATCGATTGGGTGATGACGACCAAGATCGTCTGCAAGGCGAGGAAGAAGAATCGCCCGATGATGCCGATGAGGAGCCCGGTCAGGATCTCGGAGACGATGAGGCGCACCGTGTCGCCGAGCCCACCGCCGCGCAGGACCGCCAGCGGTTCGCCGATCAGGAGCGGCGTCAGGGCGAGCGTCACCCCGAGCGCCACGAAGAGGCGGACCTGGGGGAATGTGCGCCTGGGCGAAGCCGGGCACCACCATGAGGCAGGACCCGATCCGGCAGAAGATCAGGAAGGTCGCGACCAGACTGTCGTTGTCGATCGGGATCACGAGATGGTTCCGAGCGCCTTGATCTCCACGCCACGCGCGATCTCGACATGCGACAGCACGGGCAACGAGGGGAACATACGCTCGATGATCATCCGCACATAGGGCCGCGCGTCCGGCGCGGTGACGAGCACGAAGCTCTGGCTTTCCGCCATGCGCTGGCGGATCGCGGCCGAGGCCTCGGTGCCGAACTGCTCGACCTGCCGGGGATCGATGTCGAACTCGATCACGTCGCCCTTGGCGTCGCGCTTCAGGCTCTGGTGGAAGACGAGGTCCCAGCGGTTGCCGAGGCGCAACACCTTGAGGACGCCACCCTCGGTGAGGTCGCCGCAGATCTGCTGGGCCATCCGCATGCGGACGTGCTCGGCGACCTGCTCGGCTCGGCGCACATGCGGCACGATCTCGGCGATCGCCTCGAGGATGAGATGGAGATTGCGGATCGAAACACGCTCGGCGAGCAGCAGCTTGAGCACCGCCTGCAGGCTGGAGAACGAGATCTGCGAGGGGCAGATGTCCTCGATGAGCCGCTTATATTCGGGCCCCAGCCGCTCGAAGAGGTTGCGCATGTCCTTGTAGGACAGGAGCTGCGCGAGGTTGTTGCGCACGACCTCGCTGACGTGGGTGAGGATCACGGAGAGATTGTCGACCGGCGTGAAGCCCTCGCGCCGTGCCTCCCCGGCGAAGGAGTCCGAAATCCACATCGCCTTCATGCCGAAGGCCGGTTCGCGGACTTCGTCGCCGGGCAGGTTCGGCTGCGGCCCGTCGCCGGTGATGATCAGGAGTTCGCCGATGCGCATTTCCTGCTCGGCCACCACGGTACCGTGGATCTTGATCTGGTAGCTTTTCCCGGGAACGTTGAGCGCCTCGGTGAGCTTGATCTCGGGAATGACGAAACCGTATTGCTGCGCGAACTTGCGCCGCATCTTGCTGACCCGGTGCACCACCTCGCCCTGAGGGCGCACGATCGGACCGGCGAGCTGCTTGCCGATGCACAGTTCGATTTCGTCGGTCTTGAGCGAATCCTTGACTGAGTCGCGAGCCTGCTGCTGAAGCCGATCTTCCTCTTGCTTCTTCGCCGCCGCCTCGGCCTCGACCGCCTTCTTCTGCGCGATCTGCCGCGGAATGATGTAGCCGGTGAAGGCCATCAGGCCGCCGAGCGTGGCGAACGGGATGAGCGGCAGCCCCGGAACGAAAGCGAGCAGGAACAGGAGACCCGAGGCGACGAACAGGGCGCGGGGATAGGCGCCGAGCTGGCCGAGCACGGCCTGTTCCGCCGTACCGCGGGTGCCCCCCTTGGAGACGAGGAGACCGGCGGCGAGCGAAACGATGAGCGCGGGGATCTGGGCGACGAGACCGTCGCCGACCGACAGGCGGGTATAGACGTCGGCGGCTTCCGAGAGCGGCATGCCGTGGCGCGTGGCGCCGATGATGATGCCGCCGAAGATGTTGACGGCGATGGTGATCAAGCTCGCCACCGCCTCGCCGCGGACGAACTTCGACGCACCGTCCATCGAGCCGAAGAAGGAGCTCTCTTCTTCGAGCTCGCCACGGCGGCGCTGCGCCTCCTTGTCGTCGATCAGCCCGGCATTGAGATCGGCGTCGATCGCCATCTGCTTGCCGGGGATGGCGTCGAGGGTGAAGCGCGCGCCGACTTCCGCGATACGCGTCGCGCCCTTCGTGATGACGAGGAAGTTGACGGTGACGAGGATGGCGAAGACGACGATGCCGATGACGAAATCGCCGCCCATCACGAACTGGGAGAAGCCGTAGATGACGTGGCCGGCGGCCATCACGCCCTCGCTGCCGTGGGCGAGGATGAGGCGCGTCGAGGCGATGCCGAGGGACAGCCGCAGCAGCGTCGCGATGAGGAGAATGGTCGGGAAGGAGGAGAACTCGAGCGGCTTCTGAATCCAGAGCGCCACCATCAGGATCAGGACGGACAGCGCGATCGACAGCGCCAGTCCCAGGTCGATGATGAGCGGCGGGATCGGCAGGAAGAGGATTACGAGAATGCCGACGATGCCGGCCGCGAATCCGACATCGCGAAGCGATCGGCGCTCCGTCGGCGCCGTTGCCGCCGCATTCGTCATGGGTTCATCCCCTCTTCAAACGCCCGTCATGGGCGCGTTCGCCGTGGCGGGCTCAGAAGCCCTTGCCGATGCGTCCGTAGATTTCTTCCGTGAACGAGCCGATCTGAGCCCCGATGAAGCTCGCCGTGACCGCCGTCACCACGAGGATCGCGATGATCTTCGGGATGAAGGTCAGCGTGACCTCCTGGATCTGGGTCAGCGCCTGGATGAGCGCGATCACGATGCCGATCACCATGGCGGCCGCGACCGCGGGGCCGGCCGCGACGATGATGGTCCAGATCGCCGATTGCACGATGTCGATGGCGTCACCGGGGTTCATGGTGCGCCTTCAGGAGACCGTGACGCCGCTCTCGATGGCGAGCGACTTGCCGTTCGTGAGCTTGGCGATGACGCCGTTGCTGGACGGCTGAACCGAGGCGACCGTGCCGCTCACCGTGCCGTCGGACGACGTCACGGTGCGGCCGATCATCGAGGCCGACAGCATGGTGTCGAGCTTGGTGTTCGTTTTCGTCGCCTGCTCGACCTGGGTGAAACTCGCGAGTTGCGACATGTACTGAGCCGTATCCATCGGGCTCGTCGGGTCCTGGTTCTTCAGCTCGGCGAGCATCAGCTTCAGGAACGTGTCGGAGTTCAGCGAACCCAGCGTCGAGGTCGACGTCGAGGAGGACGACTTCGACGCGGCACCGGTTGAGGACGTCACGGAGGAAACGGTCATGGCACTCTCCTGCGTCAGGCGACCTTGGTGGAGATGGGCGAGGTTTCCAGGATGGAATCCTCGATCGGCAAGAGACCGCGGATCGTCCGCAGCGCTTCGTAGGCACGTCCGGCGGCCACCAGGTCGGCGACGGCCATCACGCCGGTCCGCAGGCTCTCGCTGGTGAGCGAGCCCATCAGGCCGTTGATCTGGTCGGCGAACACCATCTTGGCGGCGCTCACGTCGAGCGGGTCCATCAGCATGGACTGCACGACGAAATAGAGCTGCCGCAGCGGTGTCGTGGTGTCCTCGACCTGCATGACGTGGGATTCGAGCAGGAACGTCACTTCGTTGAGGAGCTGGAGCGTCACCTTGCGGTCGACGCGCAGCACCGCCCCGTTGACGAAGATCCGCTCGCCGGCGCGCAGCGAGATCTGCATCGCCTTCGGGCCCGCGGCCCCCTTGGCCCCGGGTTTGCCGGGCGCGCGGGGGCGGTCTTCCACCGCGCGGCTCGATGCGACGACCTTGGGCGAAACATGCTTGTTCATTGCAGCCCATCCCGAATGACGCGGTTGATCTCGATGAGACCGGCGAAGCTCGTCACCCGATCGTTCAGGATGGCGTCGGATTCGCGCAGGATCCAAAGGCCGATCGACACGAGATCGGCACGCAACTGCTCCGGCAGTTGGTTGGCGGCGTCGGTGAGATCCTTGATGAAGAAGCCCCACAGCTTCTGGACATAGTCGATCGCGTTCTGCGCTTCGAGCGAGTGGACGCCGCGGGCTTCCGCGAGCGTCATCAGCTCGATCGCATGATCGAGCGCCTGGCGTTCGCGCGCGCGGGATTCATCGCCCGATTCCTCGACGATCTCGGCATAAGAAAACTTGTACATGCGCTTTCCCCCTTACCGTCAGTCTCAGGCGTAATTCAGGATGCTGAGTTTCAAGATTTTGCTGGTTATGGAATAGGACATTTGGATCTGATTGGAGAGCGTATCGGCACGCGTCTTGGCTTCAGCCTGATCGACATTCTCAAGTTCGCCGATCCGGCGCGAGAGAACGTCATTCTGCTTGGAGATGCGGTCGTTTTCGGCGGTGACGCGCTGCGTGGTCATGCCGAGCTTGCCGCCCACATCGGCGAACTCGCCGACGGCCTCGCCCGAGAGCGTCTGCGCCTTGGCGAGGACGACCTTCATCGCCTCGTCGTTGAGACCCTTGCTCGCGAAGGTCTGGACCATCGCATAGGCCATGGCGAGCTTGCGGACCGGGCTCACGTTGGCGTTCGTCGAGGTATCGACGGATTCGCCGCCTTCGAGGCGGATGGTCACGTTGGTGTCGGAGGCATTCGACCAGTTCGCCTTCCAATTCGCGTCGTTGAACTGCGTCGCGAATTCGTTGTCGAGGAACGACTGGACGTCGGCCGGCGTGGCGGTCGAAACCGTGTTGCCCGGCCATTTAGCCGCCACCGCATTGTCGATCGAGGTCTTGGCCGCGCCGTTGTAATCCTTCAGCGGCGGCTGCTCGCTGTTGATGCCGCCGAACACATAGCGACCGCTCTGGGTCGTGTTGATCGTCGAGATCAGCGCGGACAGGCCGTTCTCCGCCTGGCTCGCCAGCAAGCTCCGGCTGACGTTGGTGGTCTGGAGCACCGACTTCAGGAAATCGTTGGCCGTCGAGATCGTGCTGTTGAGCGCCGCCTGGGTGGTGTCGACGCGGCCAAGCGCGACCTTGTTGGCGGAGACGGTTTCCTGGCGGGCGTCGTATTCCTGACGCAACTGGACCGCCTTGCCGGTGTCGACGCCGAGCGCGTTGCCCATGTCGGCGTGGCGTCCGGTCGTCGATTCCGTGTTGGCGTCGACGAACTGCTGCTGCAGCCGCGTCACGCTCGAGCGGGCGGTGTTGTTGAGAACGTTCGTCGAGATGAAGGTGGTCCGCATCACATCACCCAATGCCGAGCAGCGTCTCGTACATCTTGTCGATGATCGAGATCAGTTTCGAAGATGCGGCGAAGCTCTTCTCGAGCTGAAGCTGGTTCGCGTATTCGTCGTCCATGTTGACGCCCGTCGCATTGGAGAGGGCGTCGCTCGCCCGCGTCAGCAACGCGGACTGATAGGTGTCGTCGCTCGTCGCGGCCTTGCGGGTCGAGGCGACCCAGCCGACGGAATTCGAGCCGAACTCACTCAGCGTCACGCTCGTCGGCAGACCGGTGCCCGCATCGAACGTGTGCTTTGCGTTCAGCGCGTCCACGGTGCCGCGCAGACGGTCCGCATAACCGGAAGCGCCAGAGGTGTTGTAGGTGTAGGCGGTGCCGTTGATCCCACCGTCGCGCAGGAGTTGCGCGTTGCCGCCCTTCTGCGGATCGACCTTGCTGTTGACGCTGATCGTGCCGGCGAGCCCCACCGTGAGACCGCCGGGCACCGTGCTGTCCGTCCCGTTGGTGAACAGGCCGGCCAGCTTCGGACCGCCCGCCCCGCTCTGATCCGCCTCGGAGAAGCCCGAGATCAGGGTGCGCGCCATCTCGTCGAGCTGGTTCTGATAGGTCGGCAGAACCGTGTCGCGCAGGGTGGCGAGGCCGGCGATCGCGCCCGACTTGAGCGCCATGCTGGCCCCCGGTCCCGTCACCGGCACGCCGCCGACATAGACCGCGTTGCCGGTGGCGCCGGCCGTGAGCGGCGTCGTCGCGGAGAAGCTGACGGTGCGCGCCGACTGGTCGAACAACGTCACGCCGCTGTCGGTATAGACCGCCATGTCGTTGTTGGCGCGCGACAGGACGGTGATGCCCATCTGCTCCGAGAGCTTGGAGAGAACCCCATCGCGCTGGTCGAGCTGATCGGTGACGTCGGCCCCCTTGGCGGTGCCGGCAACGATCTGCTGGTTCAGCTTCTGGAACTGCTGAAGCAGGTCATTGACGGAGCCGACCGCGCTCGCCATCTGGCTGTCCGCGTCGCCGCGGATACCCTGCACCGACTTGGTCGCCTCATTGAGCGTGGTGACGACGTTTTTCGCTTCGGCAACGAGCTGGGTCGCCAACGCGGGCTGATCTGGCTGATCGGCGAGGGTGCTGAGGCTGCTCAGCAACTTGCCGATCTTCGCCCCCGGCGACGTGTCGTCCTGGGTGTCGCCGATGGTGTCGTAGAGCTGATCGAGGCCCGACAGGGTCGATTTCGCCTTCGCGGCGTCCGACGTGGCGCCGAGCATGCGGGTATAGAGCTCGGGATCGGTCGCCCGGGTGACGACGGTGCGAACACCGCCGTCGGTCGGGACGGTCGTCGCGATCTTGCGCGAATAACTGGGATCGCTCGCGCCGGCCACGTTGCGGCCGGCCACGGAGATCTGCGTCGACGTGCTTTGCAACGACGACCGCGCCGTGTTGAGGGCGGCACTCAAAGACATAATCGCACCTTCGATCCCGGCACCACGCCGCTAGGCGTCAGCGCTTGAGGTTCATCAGAACGTCGAGCAGTTCCGTGCCGGTCTGGAAGACCTTCGAGTTCGCGGTGTAATCGCGCTGGGCGACGATCATCTCGGTGAGCTCGGACGCCATGTCGACGTTCGAGCTCTCGAGGGCCGACGACTTCACGACACCCATGCCCGCGCTGCCGCCGAAGCCGATCTGCGCGTTGCCGGATTCGAGGGTCGGCATGAACGCCGCGCCCGAGATCGGCTGCAGATTGTCGGGGCTCGAAAACTTCGCGAGCGGGATCTGGAAGGCCGGCGAGCGGCTGCCGTTCTCGTAGGTCACGTAGACGATGCCGTCGGTGGCGATATCGACGCCAGACACCGCCGAGGGCGCCTTGCCGTTGATGTCGGCGGTGATCGGCTCGAACGCGGCGGCGACGTTGGTCGTGCCGGTGATGTCGAGGCTAACGGACTGCCCCGTATTGGGGAAGTTCAGCGTGATCGAAGGCGAGGAGATGAGCTTGCCGTTCTTGTCGAACGTGAGGTTCGCCGTCGTGGTGGTCATAACCGACGTCGGCGGGCTCGTCGGACCGGTCACCGTCATGGTCCAGGCGGCGGACGGGCTGTCCGCGGTCTTGGTGTAGCTGACGTTGACCTTCGCCTCGTTGCCGATCGTGTCGTAGACCGAGATGGAGGTCGTCTTGACGTCGCCGACCTTAGCGTTGTCGGGCAGGTTCATGGCGAGCGTGCCCGACGTCGACGGGGTCGCCTGAAGGCCCATGTTCTGAATATTGATCGGCACCAGTCCCGCGTAGCCGTTCAGCACACCGCTCGGGGCACCGTTCGCCAGGCTGTAGCCGAGCAGCGAATAGCCGGCATTGTTGACGAGGTTGCCGCTCTTGGCGTCGAACGTGAACGAGCCGTTGCGGGTCATGGCCGGCGCGCTCGAACCGTCCGGCTGCTTCACCAGGAAGAAGCCGTCGCCGTCGACCGCGAGGTCGGTCGGCGAGGTCGTGCCGGCGATGTTGCCCTGCTTGCTGATCGCATAGCGGACGTCGGTCGAGACCGCTCCAGACTGATAGCTCGTCTGGTTGTTCGAGGTGATCAGGTTGGCGAATTCGGTCGAGGCGGCCTTGTAGCCGTTGGTGCCGCTATTAGCGACATTGTCCGAAATCGCGCTCAGCTTGTTGGACTGCGCGTTCATGCCGGACACGCCGGTGCGCAGCATCCCGTAAAGGCTCATCCTTCTCTCCTACGCCACCATCATGGTGGTCCACACTAGAGGCCAGCTTGCTTGTGTGAGGCTGTGCCGACCCCCGCCGGCGGTCAGCCCTTCATGGCCTTCGCGAGTTCCGCAAAGGCGTCGCGGCTCGTTTCGTCGTCCGGGTTTTGCCGGAGCGCGTCATAGATGCGGGGAACCAGGCCGACGGCCTGATCGAGTTCGCTGTCGCTACCCGGCTGGTAGCCGCCCATCAGGCGCAGATCCCGGGTGTCCTCGTAGCGCGAGATCAGCGTCCTGAGCCGCCGGATCAGCTCGCGCTGCTCGCGGTTCCAGACGATGTCTGCAAGACGCGAGATCGAGCCGAGCACGTTGACCGCGGGATAGCGGCCCTGATCGGCGATCGAGCGGTCGAGCACGATGTGGCCGTCGAGGGTGCCGCGGATCGCGTCGGCGACCGGATCGTTGTGGTCGTCGCCGTCGACGAGCACCGAAAACATGCCGGAGATGGAGCCGCCGGCCTCGCCCCCCGGCCCCGCCCGCTCGAGGAGCTTCGGCAGGTCGGAGAACACGCTCGGCGCGTAGCCACGCGCCACCGCCGGTTCGCCGGCCGCAAGGGCGACGTCGCGCGCCGCGTGGGCGTAGCGGGTGACGGAATCAACGATGAGAAGCACCGATTCCCCGCGATCGCGGAAGAACTCGGCGACCGCGAGCGCCGCCTGCGGCGCCTGACGGCGCATCATGGGGCTCTCGTCGCCGGTCGAGACCACGACGACCGAGCGGTGCCGGTTCGCCGCGAGCGCGCCTTCGAGGAATTCGCGCACCTCGCGACCGCGTTCGCCGACGAGGGCGACCACGACCGTGTCGAAGCCCGAACAATGGGCGAGCATCGAGAGCAGCGTGGACTTGCCGACGCCGGAGCCGGCGAAGATGCCGATGCGCTGGCCCTCGCAGAACGGCGTGAAGAGGTCGATCACGCGAACCCCGGTCCGCAGCGGCGTCTTGATGCGCGAGCGCGTCATCGCCGGCGGCGGATCCGCATCGAGCTGCATCGCACGAGGGCCGAGCACGAGCGCCCCGAGGCCGTCGATCGGCTCGCCGAGGGCGTTGATGACGCGGCCCTTCCAGCTCGGATCGGGATTGAGCGCCATCGGCCCGTAGCGATAGGCGATCGCGCCGATACCGATCGTCACGCGGCCGTCGAAGGGTTTGACGACGGCGCCGTCCTCGTCGATGCGAACCACCTCGCCGGTCACCGCGCGCCCGCCGTCGTCGAAGCCGACGCGGTCGCCGAGGCGGACGAAGGCGGACAGGCCGGCGACCCGATAATGGGTCGGCGACACCTGACGCACCACGCCCCCGACCCGGACCGGCGGGACCTCGCGGACCGCCGCGGCGAGCACATGTTCCAGGCGGGCGAACCTTTCCATCGCGGGCTATCGCTCTCCCATCAACCGCCGTTCGTCGAGCCGAGCTCGCGGATCGCCTCGGTGGTCGCGTTCTCGTGCTCGCCGATCGCCGCGGCAGCATTCTCGAAGGCGCGGGTGACCTCGATCAGGCGCGCCATCTCGCTCACCGGGTTGATGTTGGAGCTTTCGAGATAGCCTTGGCGCACGCCGGCGCCGATGCCGTCCTCGACGGGCTGTGCCGGAATGTCGGAGGTGACGCCGGAATTCTCGAAACGCGCGAGCTTCGCCTCGGGCGGAATGTCGAAGATGCCGATCTGGCCGACCTGACGGCCGCCTTGGGTGATGCCGCCGTCGTCGCCGATCGAGATCGCGCCGCCGGCGGGATCGATCCGGATGCCCGAGCCGCCGGTGTCGAGAATGGGGTAGCCGTCGACGGATTGCAGCTCGCCGGAATCGCTGATGCTGATGCGCCCGTCACGGGTATAGACCGGCCCCTGCGGGCCGCCGATCGCGAACCAATGATTGCCTTCGACGGCGAGGTCGAGCGGGTTGCCCGTATATTGAATGCCGCCGTCGCGCCGAGACAGATAGGTCTCGCCCTGGGTCACGAAGGCGACGCCCTTGCGACCGGTGCCCGCCAGCACCTGCTCGAACTTGACCTCCTCGGCGCGGAAGCCGGGCGTGTTCATGTTCGCGATGTTGTTGGCGATGGTGTTGAGGCGCTTCTCGAGCGCGATCTGGCCGGACAGCGCCACATAGAGACCGCTCGTCATCTCATGTCTCCAACAATCGAGGCGGACGGCCGGACACGCGCCGGCACGGGTCGGACGGATTTCCGGTCTCCCGACGATTTCACCCGTAGAAACGAAAGCTTGCGCGAACCTGCCGCGCCGGTTTCCAGCCTCGCACAAGCCAGCGAGCCTAGCGTGCCAACTCGTGAACGCGCGGTAGGGGAGAGTTCGCTTTGGGCATCATGATCGGCCTCGTCATAGCCTTGGCGTCGCTGATGGGCGGGTTTCTCGCCAGCGGCGGCCATTTGGCCGTGATCTGGCAGCCTTTCGAGTACCTGATCATCTTCGGCATCGCGCTCGGCACCTTCATCATCGCCAATCCGATGAAGACGATTAAGGACACCGGCAAAGGCCTGATCCAGGCGGCAACCAACGCCGTGCCGAAGCAGAAGGACTATCTCTCTCTCCTCGGTCTTCTTTATTCCCTCATGCGCGAGCTCAAGAGCCGGCCGCGCAACGAAGTCGAAGGCCATATCGACGATCCGCAGAATTCCGAGCTGTTCAAGCACTTCCCGGGAATTCTGAAGGACAAGGACATCACGCAGTTCATTTGCGACTACGTGCGCCTGATCATCATCGGCAACGCCCGCTCGCACGAGATCGAGGCGCTGATGGAGCAGGAGATCAACACCATCAAGAAGTACAAGCTGAAGCCGGCCCACGCCTTGTCGGCGGTCGCGGAATCGCTGCCGGCGCTCGGCATCGTCGCCGCCGTGCTCGGCATCGTCCACGCCATGGGCGCGATCGATCAGTCGCCGACCATCCTCGGCGAGATGATCGGCGCCGCGCTGATCGGCACCTTCGCCGGCATCTTCTTCTCATACGGCGTGCTGTCGCCGATCTCGCTCGCCGTCAAGGGAACCCGCGAGAAGCAGTGCCAGCCCTACATCATCGTCAAGCAGACGCTGATCGCCTTCATGAACGGCGCGCTGCCGCCGATCGCGCTCGAGCACGGCCGCAAGACGATCTCCGCCGGCGACCGCCCGACCATCGACGAGGTGGAAGCCGAGTCCATCGCCAACGTCCCGGGCTCGGTGCCCCTCCAGCAGGCCGCGTAACCCATGGCGACCCAACAGACCCACGGCGACATCCGCGACAAGCTGCTCGACGCGGCCGGTCTTTCGATCGACCGGCTGCCGATGCTGCACGTCATCTTCGACCGCGTGGCGGCCTATTGCGCCGACAGCCTGCGCCACCTGGCGCCGTCGCAGAGCTATTATTCGCTGAGCAACGTCGAGAGCGGCCGCATCGGCGACATCCTCGAAATGTACGAGGCGAACGCGATCGCCGGCGTGTTCCACGCCCCCGGCTGGGACAGCCACGTGATCGTCGGCTTCGACCGCGACTTCATCTTCTCGATGGTCGAGGTGCTGTTCGGCGCCGACGGCAGCGAGCCGCCGATCGACGAGGAGCGCAACTTCTCCAACATCGAACTGCGCATCGCCCAGACCGTCTTCGAGCAGGTCGGGCGCGCCTTGCGGATGTCGTTCTCGCTCGTCTCCGACACCACCTTCAAGTTCGAACGGGCCGAGACCCGCATGGACTTCGCCGTCATCGGCCGCCGCAACAACATGGCGGTCGCGGCGAAATTCCTGCTCCAGGCGATCAATCGCGGCGGCGAGATGTTCATCATCATCCCGCAATCGGCGCTGACCCCGATGCGCCAGGCGCTGACCCGCGTCGCCGGCGAATCCACCGGTCGCGATCCGAAATGGACGAAGCAGATCCAGACCGAGGTTCAGCGCGCCACCGTCGAATTGCGCGCGATCCTCGACGAGAAGCCGTTCACCCTCGGCGAGATTACCGACCTCCAGATCGGCCAGGTTCTGAAGCTGCAGGCGACGCCGCGCAGCCGCGTCAAGCTCGAGTGCAACGAACAGGGCCTGTTCTGGTGCAGCCTCGGGCAATCCGAGGGTGTCTACAATCTCCGCGTCGAAGATTGGATCGATGAAGAACAGGAGTTCCTCGATGACATCCTCCCTCGTTGATCTCGTGCTGCTTGCCGCGCTCGTGCTGACCAGTGCGTGCGTGCTGTCGCTCTATCGCAAGCTGAAGCGGCTCGACCGCTATCACAGCGACTTCCAGAAGAGCCTCGCGCGAAGCGTCGACGCGCTCTCGGAAGCCCGTACGGCGGTGCAGAACTTCAACCTCGACGGCCGCGAACTGGCCGGCGCGCTCGACGAGCGGATCGCCGAGGCCCGGGCGGTGCTCGCCGAACTCGACCGGCGCCGCGCCGAGGTGGAGGCTCCGCCCGCGAGCCGAGCCGCCGCACCGGCGGCTGCCGCCGGCCCGGTACGGAGCGAAGCCCGCCCCGCCGCCGCCTTCGCCTGACATCACGCGGTCCGACCCGGCCGCCTCCGAACGACCCTTAGACGATGGAGTCCGCCGTGGACGACATGCATGAAGGCGGCGCCGAGACGGCCGCCATGGAATCTTCCAGCGCCGCCGCCGCCGAGACGTTCGGCACGCCGCGCAACGTCGAATCGATCCTGCGCATCCCGGTCCTGCTCCAGGTGGTTCTGGGCTCGGCCTCGATGCCGGTTTCGAACCTCATGAAGCTCGGTCGCGGTGCGATCGTGCCGCTCGACCACCGGGTCGGCGAGCCGGTCGACGTCGTCGTCAACGGGCGTGTCATCGCCCGGGGCGAGATCGTCGTCGTCGAGGATGACAATTCCCGCTTCGGCGTGTCGTTGACCGAGATCATCGGGCCGCGCAACGGCGACGGCGCAAGCTGAGCGGACCCGGACGATGGCGATCGCTCCCAAAGCCTCCGGGCCGAAACCGCTAAAGGGCTCGGATAAGGTCGCGGTGCTTCTGATGACGATGGGCAAGCCGTTGGCAAGCCGCGTCATGAGGCACTTCGATTCCGAAGATCTGACCGTGGTGTCCCGGTCGATCGCGGAGTTGCGGCCGGTCCCGACGGCTCAGGTCGAGTCCCTCATCGAGGACTTCGCATCCCAGTTCGTGAGCGGCGCCAATCTCGTCGGCACCGCAAGCGACGTCGAGCGCCTGCTCGACGGCGTCCTGCCGCCCGACCAGATCAGCGCCATCATGGCGGATGTGATCGGCAATGCCGGCGCGACCGTTTGGGACCGTATCTCCACGGTGTCCGAGACGGTGCTCGCCGGCTACGTCATCAAGGAACATCCGCAAACGGCGGCCCTCGTCCTGTCGAAGGTGAAGCCCGCCTGCGCCGCGAAGGTTCTGAGCCATCTGCCGCCCAACCTGCGCAACAGCGTCATGCGGCGAATGCTGTCCTTCAAGCCGATCGTCGACGAAACCCTTCGCATCCTCGAGCGCACCCTGCACGAGGATCTGATGGTGAACTTCCAGCGCAATATGGGCGCCGACACCCATGCCCGCGTCGCCGACATCATCAACAAGATGGACCGCGACCACATGGAGAACGTGCTGGAAAACCTCTCCTCGACGCGTCCGAAGTCGGCCGAGATCCTGAAGGGTCTGCTCTTCACCTTCGACGACATCGTGACGCTGTCGCCGAAGTCGCGCACCAGCCTGTTCGACAAGGTGCCGACAGATCGGCTGTCGCTCGCCCTCAAGGGCACCGATGCCGATTTCCGCGACATCATCCTGCAATCGCTGGGCTCCCGCGTGCGGCGCATGGTGGAGCAGGAACTCAGCACCAACCAGTCCGCTTCGCAGAAGGAAGTTATGGAGGCCCGCCGGACGATCACCGATCTCGCGCTCGAAATGGCAGGGCGTGGCGAGATCGAGATCAATTCCGAGTCCGAAGACGACGCGTTCATCCGCTAACCGGATTCACCCGCGATGGCCGACGAGGACAAGGAGAGCAAGACAGAGGAAGCCTCCGAAAAGAAGGTTTCCGACGCGCTCGAGAAGGGCAACGTGCCCTTTTCCCGCGAAGCGTCCCTGTTCGCCTCCATGCTGGGCGTCCTCGTCGTGCTCGCCTTCTTCATCGGTCAGAAAATGGCCGAGCTGACGGGTGTGCTCGGCCGCTTCCTCGACGATCCGGCCGGATTCCGGCTCGAATCGGCCGGCGATGCGACCGCCCTGCTTTGGATGGTGGGCGGCGCCACCGGCCGCTTCCTCTTGCCGATCATCGTGATCCTCGCCATCGCCGGCGTCGCGGCCGCGGTGTTCCAGAACGCGCCTCGATTCGTGGGCGACCGCATCCGCCCGAAGTGGAACCGGGTGTCGCCAGCCTCCGGCGCCCAGCGCATCTTCGGACCACAGGGCATCATCGAGTTCGCCAAGTCCTTCTTCAAGTTCGCGCTCGTCATCTTCGTCGTGCTCGTCCTCCTCCATGCGGACCAGTACGAAGCCATCAACGCGATGTTCACCGATCCGTCGCTCCTGCCGGGACTGATCCTGTCGATGGCGACGCGCCTCGTCTCGGCCGTCTGCGTCGGGACCATCGTCCTCGTCGCCGGTGACCTCGTCTGGTCACGGCTCAAGTGGCGGCGCGACCTGATGATGAGCCGGCAGGAACAGAAGGAGGAACACAAGCAGGCCGAAGGCGACCCGATGGTGAAGGCGCGGCTGCGCTCGCTCGCCAAGGCCAGGGCCCGCCAACGCATGCTGACGGACGTGCCGAACGCGACCGTCATCGTCACCAACCCGACTCATTATGCGATCGGGCTGCGCTACGACCGCGACCGCGGCGGAGCTCCCCAGGTCGTCGCCAAGGGCGCGGACCTCGTAGCCCTCCGCATCCGCGAGATTGCCACCCTGCACGGCGTTCCGATCATCGAAGACCGTGCGCTGGCGCGCGCGATGTACGACGCCGTCGACGTCGGCCAATGGATCCCACCGGAGTTCTACCGTGCTGTCGCAAAGATCCTCTACTTTGTCTATTCCCGCGAGAGCCGCGATGTCACTCGGTAACGATCGCCTGATGATCAAGGCTCCGGCGAACGAAGCGGAATTTCTCGTGTACGAGAAGCTGCTCGCCGAAAAGCTCAAGGATTTCCTCGCCGAACTTTCGCTCGTGAACGCGGCCTCGCTGGTCTCGCACATCGTCGAAGAGAAGGACGGCAACATCGACGACATCGTCGCCTCGTCGACCGAACTCGTGATGAAGCCGGGCACGCTGCGCTATGGTCGCAATGCCAGCGTGGCGTTCGAATGGGGCGAATATCCCGAGGTCGAACTCGAGATGGAGTTCGTCAACCGCGGCTTCACGATCTATTTCAATATCTCCTTCCACGTCACCTTCGTCGGTGTGGACATCCGCGCGATCCTGTTCCGGGACCCGCCGGGGAGCATCGCGGAGAATCTGCGCTCGTTCGAGGCCGCGCTCGACGACGCCCGCGCCGCCTGAATTTTTCGGCCTCGCGCAGCGCGCCCCGTTCCGACCGTGACCGGTCGGGGCGGGTCTCCGCACGCCTGTCCGCAAGCGCCGGCGCACCTCCGAAAGCGCCTCGAAGAATCGTCTCGGAACGCCTCCACCCCCTCTCGGTCGCCAGCCTCAGGCAAGGTTGTCTCCCTAGGGTCACGGCATAGACAGGCCGGAGTGCGGTGGTGGAACGTCTCTATCTCTTGGATCTCGCTGCGCGGAACGCCGATTGGGCGTCCGTTCGGCAGACCACGATTGCGAGCAACATCGCGAACGCGAACACGCCGGGCTATCTCGCGCGTGAAGTCGAGCCCTTCTCTGAAGTGCTCGACCAGACACGGCTGGCGATGGCCAAGACCTCGTCCAGCCATCTCGATCCGAGCGACGCGGCCCTCCGCGTCGATTCAGTCAAACAAGCCGACGACTGGAGCGTGTCCGTCTCCGGCAACTCGGTCAGCCTCGATCAGGAACTCATCAAGGCGGGTGAGGTCAACCGCGCCTTCTCTCTGGATACGAGCATCATGCGCTCCTTCCAACGCATGCTTCTCGCAAGTGTGAGGTCTGGATCATGATAGATCCATTGGTCGCCGCATCGTCGATTGCCGGCGCGGGCATGGATGCCCAATCTCTGCGTCTCCGGGTCGTCTCGGAGAACATTGCGAACGCCCGCTCGACGGGGGCGACCGCAGGTTCCGATCCCTACTCGCGCAAGACCATCGTGCTCGGACAGTCGTTCGATCGCGAACTCGGCGCGGCGAGCGTCTCGGTGCGCGAGCTCGGAACAGACAAGACACCCTTTCAGGTCGAATACGACCCCGGCAATCCGGCGGCGGACGCGAACGGCAATGTCAAGTTGCCGAACGTGAACATGATCGTCGAGATGGCCGACATGCGCGAAGCGACGCGCTCCTACGAGGCGGGCCTTCAGGTGATGAAGCAGGCCCGTTCGATGATCTCGATGACCATCGACCTTCTGAGGAACGCGTAATGATCAGCGCCATCTCTTCATTCCGGTCCCTCGGGGGCACCGCCGCGACGACCCTGTCGCAGACCGCCCCGACCGCCGCGACCCCCGGCGTCGCGTCCTCGGACTTCAGCGACGTGTTCGCCAAGGTTTCGACCGAGGCGATCGACACGCTGAAGACCGGCGAAGCGGCCGCCATCTCCGGCATCCAGGGTCGCTCGTCCGTGCAGCATGTCGTCCAGGCGATCATGTCGGCGGAGCAGACCCTGCAGACGACCATCGCCGTGCGCGACAAGGTCGTCGCCGCCTACCAGGAAATCAGCCGCATGGGCATCTGACGGCGCCCGCTCGCGCCGCCGGATCACGGCCGACCGGATCACGCGGTCCGGTCCACCGAGCGGTTCGCCCGATGACGGGCGGCCGCACACTCCGAAGACACCGAGCATGAACTCGCGCCGCGTCCCGCCCCGGGGCCGGCGACCGAGGCTCGAGCCCGACCCGAGGGAAAGCTATGAGAGCTTTGACGATCGCCGCGACCGGCATGAGCGCGCAGCAGACCAACGTGGAGGTGATCGCGAACAACATCGCGAACATCAACACCACGGCGTTCAAGCGGGCGCGGGCCGAGTTCTCGGATCTGCTCTATCAAGCCGAGCGCCCCCAGGGCGTGCCGAACCGGGGCGGCCAGAATGCCATCCCGGAAGGCGCCCGGGTCGGCCTCGGCGTCCGCACGGTCGGGGTGCGCAACCTGCACATCCAGGGCTCGCTCACTCAGACGGGCAACCCGCTCGATCTCGCGGTCAACGGCCGCGGCTGGTTCGAGATCGTCGGCCCGACCGGCGAGACGCTCTATACCCGTGCCGGCACCTTCAACAAGAACGACGCCGGTCAGCTCGTGACCCCGGACGGTTACACGGTAAATCCCGTCATCATCTTCCCGAACAACGCGACCGATATCAACATCAACGAGTCGGGCGAGGTTTACGTCACGATCCCGGGCACGCCGGCGCCGCAATTGCTGGGCCAACTCTCGCTCGCGACGTTCCCGAACGATGCCGGCCTCGAGCCGCTCGGCAACAATCTCTACCGCGAGACGCAGTCCTCGGGGCAGCCGGTGGTCGGCGTCGCCGGCGACACCACCAACGGCTACGGCACGATCCAGCAGGGCTATCTCGAGGCGTCGAACGTCGATCCCGTCAAGGAGATCACCGAACTGATATCGGCGCAGCGTGCCTACGAGATGAACTCGAAGGTTATCCAGGCGTCCGACCAGATGTTGGAGACCGTCGCGAAGGGAATCCGGTAGCCATGACCGCGATCCGTCTCCCCTCGCGCACAGCCGGCTCACGGCTGACTGCGGCCGCCGCGGCGTTCCTCGCCGGCGCCGTGCTCGCGTTCGCTCCGGCGGCCGCCCAGACTGCTGGTGCCGCCGCGGAGACCACGGGCGCCATGTCCATGGCGCAAACCATGACGGTCGCCGACACCGCCGCCGCGCTTGCCGCTCAGGCCAAGGCGGCCGGGGCGCAAGGCCAAGGCGCCGCGGCCGCCGCGGCCGCGCCTGCGGTAGCGCCGTCCATGGACGCGGCGCCGAGCGCGGGCACTCTGCCGGTCCCGGCCGTGACGATCTTTCCGGGTGATCTCATCGACGATTCCATGATCGTCGACAGCGGAATCGCGACCGGCGTGGATCATGCCGCCGTGGCACGCGACCGCAACCAGATCGTCGGCAAGGTGGCGCGACGGACTCTTGCCGCCGGCAAGCTGATTCCCCTCAACGGAGTGGCCGACCCGAAGGTGATCAGCCGCGGCGTCGCCATCGAGGCGGTGCTCGAGGAGGGCGGCCTGAGCATCACCACCCTGGTGATGCCGCTCCAGGATGGAGCGGTCGGCTCCCTCATCCAGGCACGCAACGTCGACAGCGGCAAAGTCATCTCCGGAATCGTCGCGGCCGACGGCACGCTGCGCGTCGGCTCGATGGGGGGCTCATGAGCATCCTCCGGGCCTTCCGCACCGCCGCCGGGCTCGCTGCCGCGCTCGTTGCCATCGTCATGTTTTTCGCTTCCACGCCGGCGCAAGCGCTGACGCGGATCAAGGACATCTGCAGCATCCAGGGCGTGCGCGAGAACCAACTCGTCGGCTACGGACTCGTCACGGGCCTCCAGGGTACCGGCGACACCCTGCGCAATTCGCCCTTCACCGAGCAGGCTCTGCAATCGATGCTCGACCGATTGGGCGTCAACGTCCAGGGCATTCCGATGCGCGCCCGCAATGTGGCGGCGGTCACGGTGACGGCCGAGTTGCCCGCCTTCGCCGGACTCGGCTCTCACATCGACGTCAATATCTCCTCCCTCGGCGACGCCTCGTCGCTCAAGGGCGGCACACTTCTGATGACGCCTCTGATGGGGGGCGATGGTCAAACCTATGCCATCGCGCAAGGGCCGATCGCCGTATCGGGCATCCAGTTGCAGGGTGAGGCCGAGACCCTGACCCAGGGCGTGCCGACCGCCGGGCGCATTCCGAACGGCGCCCTCGTCGAGCGCCAGGTGCCCGGTGCGCTGAAGGCATTCCCTTCCTTCACGCTCCAGCTCAAGAACCCGGATTTCAAGACCGCGGCGTTGATCGCGGACGCCATCAACGCCTTCACCGCGCTTCGTTACGGCAAGCCGCTGGCAACGGAGCGCGATCTCGGTGCGGTGGTGGTGAAGCGGCCGCCCAACGTGCAGGCCGCGCGCTTCCTCGCCGAGATCGGCGACCTCAAGGTTACCCCCGACGAACCCGCTCGCGTCGTCGTCGATCAGCGCACCGGGACGATCGTGATCGGTTCCAACGTGCGGATTTCGACGGTCGCGATCGCTCACGGCAACCTGACCGTTCGTGTGACGGAACAGCCGCAGGTCTCGCAGCCGGCTCCCTTCTCGAACGGACAGACGACCGTGGTGCCGCGAACCACGATCCAGGCTTCGGAGCAGGACGGTCATCTCGCTCTGCTGGAGGGCGCGGATCTCCAGACTTTGGTGCGGGGCCTCAATCGAATGGGCCTGAAGCCGTCCGACATCATCTCGATCCTACAGGCGATCAAGACCGCCGGGGCACTGCAAGCGGAACTGGTCGTCGAGTGACACCGCTGAACATGGGAGGGGAAACATGAGGTTTCTCTTTCGCCGGGATAAAGCCGCCGCGATGCAGCGCGGCCTTCTCGGCCCAGCCTTCGCCGTCCTGGTCATGATGACCGCCGCGGCCAACGCCGAGACGGCCGCCCCGGCCGCCGACGCGCAGGGCGCCGCTCCGGCGGCGGCCGATGCCGCGCCGGCACAGCCGCAGGTGCCGGTCGATGCCGCGTCCGAGAACGCGATCGAATATTGCAAGAACATCACCAACGCCGCCGCCGATGCCCGGTTCGCCCGGCAGGCCGCGACGCTGAAAGAGCTCGAAGCGGAGGTCGACAAGCGTATCGCCGCGCTCGAGGCCAAGCGTGCCGAGTACCAGAGCTGGCTGCAGCGCCGCGAGGACTTCCTTCGCAAGGCCGATGAGAGCGTCATCGCGATCTACACGCAGATGAAGCCGGAAGCCACGGCGACGCAGCTCAGCATCATGCCGGACGAGGCGGCAGCGGCGATCCTCGCCAAGCTCCAGCCGCGCATCGCCAGCGCCGTGCTGAACGAGATGGATCCCGCGAAGGCGGCCCAGCTTGCTGCTTATATGACCGGGCTCGCCGCCCGCGATATTCCCAAGGGGACGGGCGGATGAGACATTATGTGATGGCCGCCGTGCTGCTCGCGCTCGCGGGCTGCCAATCGACCAAGGAAGACAGCCTGACGCAGACCGACCCGCCGCTGTCGCCGGTCGGTTACGGCTTGAAGCCGCAGCGGGAATCGCTGCCGATGAGCTTCGCCAATCCGGTCGGCCACAGCCCGCATTCGACCTATGGACGCAACAGCCAGCAATTGTTCGCCGACCTGCGCGCATCAAATGTCGGCGACACCGTGACGGTCAACATCGCGCTCAACAACAACGCTCAGTTCGACAACACGAGCGATCGCCTGCGCGAATCCACCGGCCAGCTCGGTGGCAGCGCCACCATCGCCGGCGGTGGCTTCGGGATCGACGACTTCAGTCTGCTGACCGGCAACGCCCTGGTCGGGGAAGCGACCAAGGCGAAGTCGAAGGGTGCCGGCAGCATAGACCGCTCGGAGAAGCTCAATCTACAGGTTGCGACCACCGTTACCGAAGTGCTGCCGAACGGGAATCTCGTCGTCAGCGGCTCGCAGGAGATCCGCGTCAATTACGAAGTGCGGGTTCTCACGCTCGCCGGCATCATTCGCCCGCTCGATATCTTGAGCAACAACACGATTTCATATGAGAAGGTGGCGGAGGCGCGGATCTCCTATGGCGGGCGCGGCCGGATCAGCGACCAGCAATTGAAGCAGAAGGGCTGGATGGAGCCCGTCTACAACGCCATCATTCCGTACTGAGAGGGGCGCGTCATGGCATCGACGGACGTCGCCGCCGCGGGCGGCGAGAAAAAGAAGAAGGGCGGCGCGGGCGCGATCATCGCGCTCATCCTGCTGACGCTGATCGGCTGCGGCACCGGCGGCGGCCTCGGCATCTATCTGACCTCGACAGTCGAGAAGATCGTCGCCGATCGGGCGAAGGCGGAAGCCGACAAGCCGAAGCCCGAGCTCAAATATGGCGGCGACACCCGCCTTCTGAAGCTCGAGCCGATCATCACCAACCTCGCGACACCCAAGGACACCTGGATTCGGCTCGAGACCTCGATCGTGTTCGCGAACGGCACCATCGACAATCCGGACGTGGTCGCCGGGCAGATCCGCGACGACATGCTGTCGTTCCTGCGCACGGTGCCGTTGAGCCAGCTCGAGGGGCCGAGCGCCCTGCTCCATCTGCGCGACGACCTGACCGAGCGCGCCGTGCTCCGCACCAACGGGGCGGTGAAGGAGCTCATCATCGAAGCCCTGCTGATCCAGTGATGCGGGCCTGCTAAGGTCCCGCCCTTGCCGCCGGACGCGACGCGTCGCACCCTGTTTGCGAAGACGACCCGCATCTGCCGCCGGCGCTCGCCGGGCGGAGGGGCCGCCGGCCGCAGAAAGACCTTGAAGCCTATGAAGCGCATCCTTCTCGCTCTCGCTGTGCTGCCGCTGCTCACGACGGCCTCCCACGCCCAGTTCGCGGGGCTCGATGCGCTGCTGCCGTCGGGCGGCGGGGCGACCAGCGGACGGATCATCCAGCTCGTCGCGCTCATGACGGTGCTGTCGCTGGCACCGGGGCTCCTCATCATGGTGACGAGCTTTACCCGCTTCGTGGTGGCGCTGTCGTTCCTGCGGGCCGGGCTCGGCCTCCAGAGCACCCCGGCGAACCTCGTGCTCATCAGCCTTTCCCTGTTCATGACGTTCTTCGTGATGGCACCGACCTTCGATCGGGCCTGGAAGGAAGGCGTCCAGCCGCTGACCCAGAACGAGATCACCGAGGCGCAGGCCTACGACCGGGTGACCCAACCATTCCGCGAGTTCATGGTCGCCCAGGTGCGTCCGAAGGACCTGCAATTGTTCGCCGACCTCGCCGCGAGCCGGATCCCCGGGGCGGCGGCCAATGCCGACAATCAGGACCCGAACAAGATCGAACTCCGGATCCTGATCCCGGCCTTCATGATCTCGGAGCTACGCCGCGGCTTCGAAATCGGCTTCCTCATCGCCCTGCCCTTCCTCGTCATCGACATGATCGTCGCGACGCTCGTGATGTCGATGGGCATGATGATGATGTCGCCGACGGTCATCGCGCTGCCGTTCAAGATCCTGTTCTTCGTCCTGATCGACGGTTGGAATCTTCTGATCGGCAGCCTGGTGCGCTCCTATTTCTGAGCACCGCCCCTTCCTCCCTTGATCCCTCCGGACGACCGAGACGGCGCGATCGCCCGGGGCGTCGGCTACCGTGCGCGAGGACGCTCATGCGCTCGCCGAGGGCCGCGGACCTGCGACGCCCTCCCCTCATGGACGACAACGGAGACGGGCCGCCAACGGCGCCCGAGAAGGCCAAGAGGCCGGAAGGCAAGAGAGGCCTCGCCTCCTCTGCAACCGCTGCGCCGGCCGGCGTCAGCGCACCCGCGCGCAGAGGACGGCGGCTGTCGCCCCCGCTGTTGCGGTGCACGCCGGGTCGGCCTGGCTGCGCTGATCCGCGCTGCGGAGCAGGGGGAGGAGATCAGCGACCGTGCGGGGCGCGGCGACGCCCTCGTCGGCGGCGAAATCGGCGGCCGCGATGCGCAGGGCTGTCGGTGTCGGTGTTCCCGTGCCGCCGGCGAGGTAACGCAGACGCCGCATGATGCGGACGGCTTCGTCGTCGCCCCCGCTGCCGGTCGTCATGCCGTTACCGATGAAGGGAAGCAGAATCCGCCCCGGCGCCTTGAGAGATGTCGCGGCGACGGCGGGCCCGGGAGCCGGTCGGGTGGATGGCGGAGCGGTGGGGGGCGCGGGAGCCGGTGTCGCCGCCGCCGGGGCAGGCGGGCGGGCCGCGACGACGGGCAGTTGCATCAACTCGGCCGCGCCAGGCGCCATCGCCACCTGATCCGGGGACGTCGCGAGCCACGTGCCGTCGGCGAGTTGGCATCGCGCACCGCGGACGCGAAGCGCCGCACCGATGGCAGTCTCATACTTGTAGGTGAAACGACGGCAATCCGGCGCCGCGCCTTCGTTCTCGACGACGATCGTCAGCCGCGATCCCGAATCGAGATCGATGACGGCTGTTCGACCGGCCGCCGTTCCGTCGAGAACGGCGTCGAGCTCGGATTCGACCGCGCCGCGATCCCCAGGCGGGATCGCAACGGGAATGATCGCCCATCCCGTGGAGGCGGGCGTCACGGAGGGTTCGGCAGCCGCGACGCTTGCCGCCCCGGTCACCATCAAGGCGACGCCCACCGCCAGACAGCGGGCCGTGGGACGGTGCCGTTTCGGCATGTTCTCCACCTTCGCGCGAGCCTGGACGGTCGACAGGGCGCAGCCTTGCGACCGCGCTCGAGGCTCGGCGCGCGCTGCAAAGGCGGGAGCGGACCGAACGGCCCGTTCCATCCTGCTGCGAGCACCCGGCAGTGCGCCCGATCCGGACGGACCGGGCGGACAGCCTCAGGCGCCGATGCTCTCGAACACCGCCTCGATCTTGCCCTTCAGCGTCTGAGCGTTGAACGGCTTCACGATGTAGTTGCTCACGCCGGCCTTCTTGGCGGCGATCACGTTCTCGGACTTCGCTTCCGCCGTCACCATGATGAACGGCACATCGGTCCGCGGACCTTCGGCGCGCACGCGCTGGAGCAGCTCGTAACCGGTCATGGGTTCCATGTTCCAGTCGGAGATGATCAGCCCGTATTCGCGATCTTTCAACTTCGCGAGCGCCTCGGTGCCGTCAGACGCCTCATCGACATCTTCGAAACCGAGCTGCTTGAGCAGATTTTTGATGATCCGGATCATGGTCTTATAATCGTCCACGACGAGGATCGGCATATTTAGGTCGAGGGCCATCGCACACTCCGTAAGCGCACAGCAGGAGATGCGCCATCCATGAGGCGGCTCACCGGCTTGAACACCAATTCTCTTGCCGGTCTAACCTTTCGCGAAGCTTGCGCGGCTTGGGAGGCGGGGCTTTCGCCAGGGGGGGCGATTAAATTATAGAATTCTGGCTTTCTATTTTCACAGAACCTGCTGGAGATGCCGATGTCTGCGAACCGGCGACCTTTCAGGATCGAAGCCGCCGACCCGCGTGCCCGATCCGCCGAAGCGGAGACGCCCCTCATGAAGAGCGTCTCGTCCTTCGGACATTTCGATCGCATCATCGGCGAGTTGACCGATCTGCGCGTGCTTCTTGAGCGCATCGAGACGCGTGACCGCGAAGCCAAACAGCGCGGCGGCGAAGCCCTGCTGATCGGCGTCGAAGCGATCCATCAAGCGATCCGCAAGACGCGCACCGAAATCGTCTCGATCAAATCGAACGGCAAGGGCGAGACGCTCTACCGTGCGACCGACGAGCTCGACGCCGTCGTGGCCGACACGGAGAGCGCGACCGAGACCATTCTCGAGGCGGCGGAAACGATCGACGGCATCGCCGGCCGCTTGATCCCGACCCTCGAGGGCGACGCCCGCGAGCAGCTCGTCGAGATGCGCTCCCAGGCGATCCGCATTTTCGAGGCCTGCAACTTTCAGGATATCAGCGGCCAGCGCATCAGCAAGGTCGTGAACCTGATGCAGTTCATCGAACAGCGCATCATGGCGATGACCGAGATCTGGGGCATCACCGAGATCGAGAGCGATCCGGCCTCCGAAGCCCGCAAGCCGAAGGGCGACGAGGCGCTGCTCAACGGTCCGGCGCTGGCGACCGACGAAAACGTCGTGTCCCAGGACGACATCGACTCGCTGTTCCCCTGATCCCGCGGCCCCGGCCGAACGCGATCACGCGTCGGCCGGGCCCGAGCAGTCTCGCGGCATGGCCCTGCGATCGGCGGGCCGCGGTCGCCTTTGGCTGCATGCGGTGTGGCTATCCACCGCCGCAGGCAGGGGACCCGCCGCGTTTGCGCTCGGCGCACGAGCCGGCAAAGCCGGTCTTCTCCCCGGCATGAGGCCGCAGCGCGAGCCTCGTGCCCGCGGTGAAAGCCCGTGGGACGGCCTCGGCGGACGATGATCCGTCGGCGCCAGGCCACTCGGGAACGACGACAAAAAAGCCGGCCGCGCGAAGCAGCCCCCCGACGCGCCGGGATGGCGATCGTCTCCCTACCCTTGTCGACATAGTCTTGCGGACGCGTCAGCGGCAGAAGGCGCGCGATTGCGGCGTCCAGGCACCGAATCCGGTCGCCACCATGTTCTTGATCACCATGCAGACATAGCGTCTCTGGGCCGGATTGTTGTTCGGCCCGGCGTGGTAGCGCGCGACCGCCATCGTCCAACTTCCCTCGCTCGACCGCAGCACCTTCAGGAAGCGCGCGGCATATTGCACGTTGGCGCGCGGCTCGAGCATCGCGGAGACCGACGAGAAGTGTTCGCCGTGATAATAATGGTTGATCTGCATACAGCCGAGATCGATCAGCTTGGCACCATGGCTGCGGGCGACCTGGAACTGGCGCACCGCATCGGCTTTGCTGGTCGCGAAATAAGCGCGGCCGTCGATATTCATCGCATTGGGCTGCAATGACCCCTTGCGGCCGGTCTCGGTGAGGCCGACCGCATAGAGGATCGCCAGCGGCACGCCATATTGCACCGAGGCGCCGGCCATCTCGCGCTCGCAGACATTGCTCGGGGTCGCCGGCGTCTCGTATGGCGACCTCGCGCTGGCCGGGGCGAGGCTAGACGTAAACAGCGCCAGGGCGATCGCGAGAGCTCGTCTCGTCGGCATTCTCAGTCAATCCTGCGAAGTCGCTGCGCCCGCGTGGCGCCCCGTTGCCGCCGCCGCCCGACGGCCGGTCCTGCTGCCGGCTCTGGTCTCCCGTGCCGCTCCATGTCGCGCCGCCGTCGGCGAGGCCGGCGGACGGCTGGGGGACACTCGAAATGAAGCCCGCGGTGTCGGCACCGCCGGCGTCGATCGCCAGGATGTGCGTGCCGTAGCCCGACGTGCTGAGGAGATCGGCGAGCTTGCCACCGTCCGCCTTGAGGAGGCGCGCGGTCTCCGGATTGGCGGCGCGCACGCGCAGCTCCAGCGACTGGCCGACGAGCCGCATGCGGACGGTGACGAGACCGAGGGTCGCCGGGTGCATCTGGAGATCGAGGGTGCGCACCGGGTCGCGCGCGGCGGCCAGAGCCGCCGGCTCGAGCGCCGCAGCGGCATCGACGCCCGCCTGCGCCTTGATATCCGCGGCCCCGGCGGCGATCGCCCCGGCGAGGCGCTGTAATTGGGTCGGCGGCAGGCCGCCGGGCGCGGGGCCCGTCGGGCCGGATGCGGCGGTCGTGCTGGCGGCGGTCGCGCCGAATGCCCGTTCGTTCGCCGCGGTCTCGGCCTCGGCCGTCCGCGCCGCGGTTCGCGCCGGCGCGTCGGCCTCGCGCGTCGCCGGGGAGGTCGCATCGCGATGAGCGTCGAGACCGTCCCGGCCCGCGCCTCGGCCGGCCGTGTCACTGACGCGGCCCGCGCCGTCGCCCGAGGTCGGCGCTGCGATCACCCCGGCGGCACGGCCGGGCGTGACGGGCATGTCCGCGCCCCGTCGCGCATCTCCCGCTCCGCGATCACGGAGCGATGTCGCGCTGTCCGGGTCCGACACCGGGCGCATGAGGCCGGTTTCCGCCGCGGCGACGCCTTGTTGAGCGGCCGTGTCCTGGGGAATGCCTGGCACCGAGAGCACGCCGGCCGGCGCAGAGGCAGGACCGGCGACGCCCGCACCGGAGGCGGCCTGCGGTGCGGGCGCCGCGATGGATTGAGCCGCACGGGCAGGCTGCACGGGCGCAGCGCCAGCGCCGATGACGGCGGATTCCGTTCTGGATAGGGAACCCGTCGCCGCACCGGTCTCCGCCCAACGGAGCGCTGGCTCCGTCGAGGAAGACAGCGGCGCGGCGGTCTGGGCAAGCTGCGCCGGCGCGCTGTCGGCGTCGACCGCGATCGGCTCCGCGCGGGTTCGGTTGGTCGAGGCCGAGGCGGGTGCCGCAAGGGGGTCGGACGCCGGTGGCGGGGCGCCGGTTTGGACAGCCTGCGACGTCGCGGGCTCGGCGTCGAGGGCGATCGGCTGCCCTGCGGTGCGGCCGGTTGCGAGCGAGACAATATCCGCCGAACGGGGCGCCGGGGCGGAGGCGCCCTCGGAGACGGGTTCCGTACCGGTCGGCGCGGATGCGGTCGCGGGAAAGGCCTCGTTCGCGGACGCGGCCCGGACCGCGACCTCCTGCTCAGGAAGCGCCCGTGACGCATCGGCGGCGAGCCGTTCGATCGCGTCCCGTCCGATGTCCGGCATCGACATGTGCGCCGCGTCGGGGGCACGCGCGGCGGTCTCGAGAGCGCGGGACTGGACGGGCGCGAAATGGGTGCGGCGATCGACGATCGACGCCGAGCCGGCGCCGGTGGCGAGCCCTTTGAGACCGGCCTGGACCGCCGCGGAGGCGAAAGCATCGAGGGCGGCGTCGGCCTCGGCACCATCACCGACCCCCGCCGGTCCGGCCCAATCGGCCAAGGTGGCCGAGGCATCCGCGACGGCAGGTGCAGCCGACCCCGCGCCCTCGGCGGACGCCTCGCGTCCGCGGCCGGATCCGGCACCGTCCGCGCGCGATCCCGCCCCGAGCATCATCGCGATCGCGCCGACCGGATCCGCCGCCGCGCGCCCCGCGGCATCGGCCGGGATGTCGGGCGCCGAAGCGTCCCGTTCGGAGCGGTCGTCGTCGTGACCGCCGTTCGCCCCATGCGGCTTGCGCTCATCTGCGGCGCCCTCGGTGGCGGCCTTGCCGTCGGGGGCGGCCGCCGCGATGAGCGGCTCCTCGGTGCCGTCCGCGAGCGAGGTCAGCATGGCGTCGAAGGCCGGCGCGTCGCCGCCCTTCACGTCGCCGCCCTTGCTGGGCTTGGTGCCGCGAACATCGAGTGCGTGGGAATCGCCCAGGCTGCGTTCGATCTGCGTCATTGGGGCGCTCCCGCCAGGAGGGAATCGATCGCCGCAAGCCTCGTCTTGGCATTCGCGACGGTCGTGCTGTCCTTCTCCGGTTCCGGCGCCTTCTGCCCAGGCACCAGCTTCGGCGGCGGCGGCGGGGCGTCTTCGGAAAAGTCGGAGGCGTGATCGATCAGCGCCGCCGTCTCGGAGGCGGCGCGCAGGAGCGCGCGATCGGACGGATCGAGGCCGGCCGGATCGATGCGGCGAAGCTGATCGAGGACCAGGTCGGTGTGCGGGCTCGTCACCGCGAGGGCGGCGCCGCGATAGACCAGCGCGCGGGCCTCGAAGGGTGAGCCGGGCTCGACCTCCTGGAGCACCCGCTCGGCCGCAAGGCGCGCGGCGGTGGTACGGCCCTGATTGACCGAGGCACGAGCGATGAGGAGATAAAGTTCGACGCGGGCTGCCGGATCGATCTCCGACAGGATCGCGTCGAGCTGGGGGAATTTCTGCGGATCGTTGACGAAATCCATCCGGCTCAGGCTGGCGGCGAAGCGCTGCCGGAAATTGCCGGCATAGACCGACTTGCGGAACCGCTGGAGATATTGCCGCGACAGCCGCTCGAACTTCGGCGTATCGCCCTCGTCGCTGACGATCAGGACCTCGCGACGCAGCGCTGCCTCTTCGGTCAACGTGCCCGGCGCGAGGAGCCGCGCATCGTCGAGCATCGCGATTGCTTCCTTGCGATCGGTCGAGACCGCGAGCGCCGCGCGGGCGAGCGCCACCTGGGCCGCCATGCTGGCGGGCAGCGTGCGGGGGTCGTACTTCGACAACAGCTTCTTGGCGACGCCCTCGCGGCCCTCGACATAAGCGAGCACGCCATGCATCAGCGCCACGTCGGCGGCCGGCAGCAGGCTTTGATTGAGCTGACGGCGCAGCGCCTCCGGATTGCCGCCACTCAGCACGTAGGTGATCAGCGCCTCGGCATTGCGGCGGTCCTGCCAGACGAGCGGATCGGCGTTGGCGAAGGCATCGCCCATACGATTGAGCAGGACGTGTTGCGCCGACAGCACGGCGACGGAACCGGCCGCCATCTGATCCTGCAGCGATTGCAGCGTGCGCATCAGCTCGTAAGGCTCGCCGATGCTCGGCAAGGCCGCCTTGCGCGTCGCCGACTTGGGCGGGAGGAACGGGTCGGTGGCCAGCGGCTCGGCGCCCGGCGCCGGCTCGGGGCCCGGCGCCGGCTCGGGGCCCGGCGCCGGCTCGGCGGCGGCAGTCGCGGTCGGCACGGCCGTCGGCGGTTCCGCCGATGCGGTCGCAGCCGCAGCCTCCGCCGGGGCGGCGGCTTCGGGTGCGGGGGTGGGCGTGGTTGAGCCGGCCGCTGCCGTCGACGCGGCCGCGGCCGGCTCGGCATGGGGCGTCGTCGCTTGCGCCCGGGCCGGCGCGGCGATTGGAGCCGGCGGGAGCGCCATGCCCGGTGTCGCCGGCCGGGGCGCCACATGCGGGGCGTTCGGCGGAAGCAGCGGGGCGGGCAGGTCGGCGATCTGACGCACGCCGGCTTCGGCAGCGGCGCCGGCGGTCGTGGACGGCTCCGCGCTCGCCGGAGGCTGCGCCGCGGCGGGCTCGGCCTTAGACTCGGAAGACGGTTCCGCTGCGGTCGTCTCCGTCGCAGCGGCGGTCTGTCCCGGAGAAGGGGTGTGCGTCGCGACCGCGGCAATGCTGCCCGCTCCGGGCGACCCCGCGGCCTGGACGGTGGGCACCGGGGCGGCCACGACGGCGGACGCTGACGTCTCCGCAGCCTCAGTCGCGGGAGTGCCAGCAGGAGCGGTCTCAGTCGCTGCCGCTTCAGTCTCTCCCGCCGCAGGCTCGGCCGAGCCGGTCGTTGGCGTGGTCTCCTGCGAAGCCGCCGTATGCGACGCCGGCCTAGCCGCCGGCGCTGCGGACGCCGACGCCTGGATCAGGGCCGGATCGGCCGTCGAGGCGGCGGGCGGCGGGCCATCGCCACCCGCGGGCGCGGCCGCCTCCAGGGTCGTGCCGTCCGCGGCCGCGGTCTCCGCGACGGGGCGCGCGGGCGGCAGCGGCACGCGGACGTTCGCCCGGCGGACGCGGGGCTTCTCGGCGGCGGGCGCGGCGGCGGGCGCCGACACGGGCGCATAGAGCACCTGGGGCGGACCCGCGGTCGCGGCGCCGCCCTCGGCGGACACCGTCGCAGCCGCCGCAGCGGTCGCCCCCGAAGCAGCGGTCGTACCGGCCTTCGGCTTCATCGCCGGCGCCGCCGCCGTCACGGCCTCGTCGGCGGTTCCGGACTTGACCGCCACGTCGGCGGCGTGGGCCGCCGCGGCGAGCGCCGCGTCGTTCTGGCTCGCGAGGTCGGCAGGGCGCATCCTCTTCTTAAGAGCGGCGGCAAGAGCCGCCACCACCTCGGGATCGGCACCCGTGGCGCCGGACACCGTGGCGGCCGTAGCGACCTTGGACGCCGCCGAAGCCTTGCCAGTCTGTGCCTTCGCCGGCGCGGACGTCTTCTCCGCGCCGGAGGATTTGCTCGCCCCCGCGGACTTCGCCACCGCCTGGGATTCCATGGCCGGCGTCAGCGCGAGCGCGCCCGCGGCTGCCGCCGTCTTCACCTTCTTCTGCTTCGTCGACTTGGCCGAGGACGACGAAGCGTTCGTGCCGGCTGTCTGCGCGATCGAACCGGGATCGTCGGACGGCGGCGCGACGGTCTGCCCGCTCGCCGGCACCAACACCATGGGCGATTGCGCACCAGCCGGAGTCGCGGCGGTGGCCGCGGCCAGAACCAGAACCGGAAGCAGGACGAGAGCGACCTTCGTCACGCCGTCGGCTCCTGAAGCAGAATTTCGATACGCCGGTTCTCAGCCGCGCCGGGATCCTTTTGGTTCTTGAGATCGCGGTCGGCGAAGCTCTCGATGCGCATCACGCGCTTGGAATCGAGGCCGCCGCGCTTCAGCATGTAGAAGGCCATCTGCGCGCGGGCGCTCGAGAGCCGCCAATTGTCGTAGGTGTCGGACTTGAAGGGGCGACCGTCGGTGTAGCCGCGGATGACGACGCCGCCCGGACGCTCCGAGAGCGTCTTGGCGAGCTTCTCCATGGCGACGACCACCTTCGGCTCGGGGATCGCCGAGCCGCTCGGGAACATGCTGAAATCGATGTCGTCGGTGAGGCTGATCAGCACGCCTTCCGACGTCGCCTGCACGGCGACGTGGGGCATGTCGGTGCCCTGGATCGCGGCGGCAATCTTGTTGTTGAGCTCGGCGCCGAGATCCTCGGCCTTTTGCTTCACGGCGGTGGTGGGCGCTTTCTGGCCGGCGGTCTTCGGCTTCTCGGGCGCGAGAACCTCCACGGGCGGGACCACGCCGGCCATGGCGGCTTCGACGATCGCCGCCGCCTTCGGGTCGAGATTTTCCGTGATCGCCTTGTTGGCCTGAGCCTGCGCCGCTTGCGCGGCCGCCGTCTGAGCCGCCGGATTGGCTTTCGCAGGCGCCGGATTCGGCGCCTGAGGCGGCGTCCCGCTCGATGTATCGACCCCGGCGGCATCGAGATTGCCGTCGTTCGGGGCCGAACCGCCGGTGCCCTTCTGGCCGGGCTTGGCGGATTTCGGGTTCATGCCGCCGTTGGTCTGCCAATAAACGGGGTCGAACGGGTCGCGCGGCGTCGAGCCGCCGGCGACGCCCGGCACGCTCGGTTCGCCGACGATGTTGTCCGCGGTCGCGCCTTCGGCCGGCGGCGGCACCTCCGCCGCGAGCTTGGCGAGCACCGCATAGGGGTCCTGGAAGGCGCGCAGTTCGGCCGTGGCCGTGCCGGCGCCGCCGCCGAGCGAGCCGTCGCTGGCGCCGGTGCCGTCGGCACTGCCCGATACCGCCTCGGACGGCGCGCCGCCGCTCTTCTCGCCGAGCTCGCCGCCGGCACCCCCCTCGCTTTTCGCGCCGGTGCTGGCGCCCGGTGCGCCCGAGCCCTTCTTCTTCTTATCCTCCGGCTTGGACCCGGGCTTCGCCGCGCCCTTCGATTCGCCCGCCTTGTCCGACGGCTGGTTGAGCCCCTTCTGATTGGAGATGCTCGCCGTCAGGTTGACCGGGTTGAAATAGTTGGCGATCGACTTCTTCACCTCGTCGTCGGTGACGTTGACGAGCCACATGATGAGGAAGAAGGCCATCATCGCCGTCATGAAGTCGGCGTGGGCAACCTTCCAAGCGCTCGAGTGAGCCTCGTGCTCTTCCTCTTCGTGGCGCTTTACGATGATGAGTTCTTGGTGCTCCTGCGACATCGGCTCAGGCCTCCGCCGCGGCGAGGCGTTCCGCCCAGAGGCGGAGCTGGGTCTCGATGATGGTGTCGCCGGCGGTGACCACGACGTCCGCCGTCTCGTCCACCATGAATTTCACCGAATGCGCGCTCTCGCCGAGGCGCGCGCGCAGATTGTCGACGAGATCCTGCGGACCGCGAACCTCGAGCGTGCCGTGCTCGTCGTCTTCGAGCAGCCGCCGCATCAGGCCGGCGAGGGTGACCTGCGCCTGCTGAAGGACGCTCGCCGAGACGACCGGCACCAGCACGCGGGCCAGACCATCGAGCACCGTGCTCTCGATCGCCGCAAGGCCCGCCATGATGCCGTCGGCGAGAACGCCCGCCTGATCCGCCGCCCAACGCTCGCGCGTCTCGGCGAGTCGCACCTCGAACCCGGCCTCCAACTCCGCGCGCTGTGCCTCGAAGGAGGCTCGCGCCTCGGCGATGGCTTCGAGGCGGCCACGCAGTTCCGCCTCCTCGATCGCCTTCTGCACCGCCGCCGCGCCATGGCCGACGATCGGCGCCACGACCGGGGTGAGCGCGGCCGGGGCGGGGGACGGCGCCTGGGCCGACGCGGCCGACGCCGGCACGACGCGCTCGACGCCGGACCGGTCGCGCGCGAAGGCGACCGGTTGGAACCCGGGATCGACGTGGGTCGGGAACACCGGCGCCTCGGGCGGTGCCGACGGCGCCGCGGCCCATTCGCCCTTCCCGAAGTCCGGCAGGTGATGGATCAGCATCGCGTTCATGACGCGCGCGCCTCCTGCCGGAGCCACTGCTTCAGGATCTGCGCAGCCTGCTCCTCATCGAACTCCACAATCTGCTCCAGCCGCTTCTGCGGCGTGCGGTTCATCTTGCTGGTGAGGTCCTCGATGAGGTTGATGCTCTCGGGGCTGTCGGGGCCGCCGAGACCACCGAGCCCGCCCAACGCCTCGAGGGCCAGGCCATCGGCCCCCTCGCCGCCCACGCCGAGCAGAGCGAGTTCGCCGCTCGCCTCCGGGCTCGCCGGACGCGCCAGGATCGACTTCACCGCCGGCCGCAGGCCGAACCAGATCAAGAGGAGCGCGACGACGAGAATGGTCGCGGCGTTGATCAAGGTGCCGGACTGGCGCAGCAACAGCTCCGTCACGCTGAGCGGCGGGATCGGCTCCATCGCATGGCCGCCGTCGGCGAAGGCGACGGCCGACACCTTGAGCTGATCGCCACGCTTCTCATTGAAGCCGGTCGCCGAGCGGACGAGCTGGTCGATGTCCTTCAACTGATCGTCGATCGGAACCGAACCACCCTCGGTGCCGGCGCTCGTCAAGAGCTTCGACTTGTTGACGAGCACCGCGATCGACAAGTGATCGAGCGAATAGGCGTCGCGGGTGGTCTGGATGGTCTTGCTCGAGAGCTCGTAATTGGTGAGTTCCTCGCGCCGGGTGTTCTCTTCGTTGGAATCGCCGGCACCGCCCTGGCTCTGGGGCGCTTGCTGCGGAATATTCTGCTGGACGGTGGTGGGCGCGGAATTGGCGCGATTCTGCGAGGTGGCGTTCTCGCGCACCACGCGGACCGAGCGCTCGACCTTGGAACCCGGGTCGAACACCGTCTCACTGGTGGTCGTCTTGTCGGTGTCGAGCTGGGCGGTGACGCTCACCTCGAAATTATTGAGGCCGAGATAGGGCGTCAGGGTGCGGCGGATGTTGGCCTCGAGCTCGCGGCTCATTTCGCCTTCGAGGCCGAGCTTGCGGCCGGAATCGGAGTTTGCGGAATCATCGCCCGAGGCGAGCACGGCGCCGTCGGTGTTGAGCACGGTGACGCCGTCGACCTTGAGGCCGGGGACGGCGGCGGCGACGAGATGGCGGATCGCCTGAGCGGTGGAGACGTCCTCGGCGTTCTCGGTGCGGATGACGACGGAGGCGGAGGCCGGCTGCTGATCGCGACGGAACGAGGCGCGGTCTGGCAGCACCAGATGCACCCGCGCCGCGCGGATGCCTTTCATCCCCTGAATGGTGCGGGCGAGCTCACCCTCGAGGGCGCGGACGCGGGTCACGTCCTGCATGAAGGAGGTGAGGCCCAGGGAGCCCAGATCGTTGAAGAGTTCGTAGCCGGTGTTGGCGCTCTGCGGCAGGCCCTTCTCTGCGAGCAGCATGCGCGCATGGGCGCTGTCGCGATGGGTGACCATCAGCGAGGTGCCGTCGGCGCTGACGTCGAAGGGAATGCCGAAATCCTTGAGGACGCCGCCCATACGGGTCACGTCCTCACGGTTCAGGCCGGTATAGAGCGGCTCGCGCTCGGGTTGGCTCAGATAATAGGCGCCGAGGCCGATCGCGAGCAGCACCGCGACACCGATCACCCCGAGGGCGATCAGACGCCGTGCACCAAGCTCACGCAGGTTGGCCAGCAGCCTCTCCGCTTGCGCGCGACCCGTCATGGGCGCCCTTCCCCTTCCGCAAGGTCAGACCGGCCGCCGGATTTCGGTCCGACAGCCGGTGCGGACGAGCCTCATGCCCGCCGCACCACGCCGGGCGCATTCCTCGCGGAACACGGCCGGTGCGGAACGACATTCGCCCGCGAACCTTGCTTGGAGATTGCGTGCCCGTTCGGCGGGATGGGACCGGCAGGGCTGAATCGGCTTTCAGGCCGCGCCGTCGGCTGCGCCCGCCATGGCATTGAGAGCGCTGGCGGTGCCCGCAACGGCGCCGGCATAGGCGGCGATGTCCTCGCGCGCGGCCGGATTGAGATCGAGCGCGGTCAGGTCGATGCCCCCGATCGGCTCGGTCATGATGGTAAGCCGTGCCTCGCTCTTGGCAAGATCGGCGGTTTCGGAAAAGCCGGCGACGAGCTTGATCGGCCGCGTCCGCCGGTCATAGGTCGCGTTGTCGGAGATGCGATCGGCGAGGGAATAGATCGCACTCAGGCTGGCGATGCCGGCAGCGACGATCTCGCTGATGCGGAAAATCTGGAAATATTGCAGGTCGGCATCCAAAGCCGCCGCAGAGGATGCGGAACTGACGGCGGGGGACAGCAGCAATTTCTTCGGCGCGCGTGACGATGCGCCGTCCGACGAGCCCGCCTGCGAAGCGTCCGGATTGCCCTCGACGGCGACCGCGCCGGCGAGATCGCGGACCCGGCCGAGGGAGGTTTCGAGGGCCCCTTGCAGGTGCGCGCGATCGGCTCCGGGCTGCTGTGCCTCGGCGAGGGTCGCATGCACCTTCTGAAGTTCGGCGACGAGGCCGCGCACGCGGCCGATCGCGACCTCTCCCGAGCGGCGGTCGAGCGGCACGGCGTCTGGGCCTTCGCCCTGTGCGCTCGGCAGGACGATGGACCAATAGGCGGCACTTTCCACCGCCGCAGCCACGGTCGGATCCGTGGCGACGACCGGCGGCGTGACGCGATCGTGATCCTGGTTCGGTCCGCGCAGCATCGCCGGCGCGGACACGCTGCCTATCGGACTGATCATAGGTGTCCCCTGCCGAGACCGGGTGCGGGACATGCCGGATCGGCCGGCACGGCGGGGCGGCATCATGCCTTTGGAGAATGCGGAGCCGAACGAATCGCATGCTCCAATCGCCGTGGCGACCAGACAACACGAGGAAGCTTGTGCCGGGCTTGCACGACGCGCCGGACAAAAAAATAGGGCCACGCTGGGGGAGCGTGGCCCTGCGGCCGGCGATGCCGGCCGCCAGTTTAAGCCGCGCCGCTCAGCGGAACAGCGACAGCAGGTTCTGGGTCGAGGAGTTGGCGATCGAGAGCGACTGGATGCCGATCTGCTGCTGGGTCTGCAGCGCCTTCAGCTTGGTCGATTCCGATTCCATGTCCGAGTCGACCAAGGCGCCGATCGACGAGGTGTTGGTCTCGATCAGGGTCTGGGCGAAGTCCTGCTGGGACTTCAGACGGGTCGAGGTCGAGCCGAGGGTGGTCGCACCCGCGGTGAGCTGCTGGATCGTCGCGTCGACGACCTTCAGATAGGCTTGGACCTTCGCCAGGTCAGTGGCGCTGTTGGTCAGCTTCGAGATGTCCATCGTCCCGATCGAGAAGTCGTCAGCAGGGGCCGCGGTGCCGGGAGCCGTGTACGAACCAGGGGTAGTACCCGCAGGAGGCGTATATGTACCAGCGGCGAAGCTATAGGTCGTGTCGAGGAAGCCGCCCTTATGGGCGGCCGCGTCGGTGCTCACAGCGACCGTGAAACCGATCGCGAACTGACCCTGATCAGTCGTCGGGTTCGCCACCGTGGCGGCGGTTGCAACTTTAGCAGTCCCCGAGACGGCAGCAGTCGCCGCTGTGCTGGCGTTATACAGCATGAAGCCGGTCGTATCGACCTGCGTCGAGTTGACCGAAACCGTGCTGCTGCCACCCGCCGTGGTGCGGGAAAACGACGCCATCACGAGCTTCGTGGTGTTCGGATCCGTCGTGGTGTTGGTGCTCAGCCAATTCGCGCCGTTCATCACGGTCGCATCGGCGGTCGTCTTGATCGTCGACAGGGTCGACGAGATTTCCTGCTGGAGCTTCGCACGGTCGGCCGAGGTCGAGGTGGCCGTGGTCAGCTTGTCCTTCAGGGTGTTGAGGTTCGAGAGGACGGAGGTGAGACCGCTCGAGGCCGCATCGACGGTGTTCTTGTCGAGGCCGATCGCATCCTTCACGGCCCCGAGGGCACCGTTGTCGGAATCGAGGGTGGTGGAGATCGACCAATAGGCCGCGCCGTCGGCCGCCGAATTGATGCGCTTGCCGGTCGACACCCGGGTGTTGGTGGTGTCGAGCTGCGAGTTGATCGTGCGCAGGGTGGCGAGCGCGATCGTGGCGGAGTTGTTGGTGTTCAGGCTGGTCATCGTCGTATGTCCCTTGAATGACTTCATAACGCGGGGACATGCCGGGTCGCTTCCGGCACGACAGGGCGGCTTCATGCCTTTGGAGCGTTTGGCCGCCCACCATCGCCCTCCCGGGGCCCCTCGATGGACGCGATCCAACCTGTCGTCGGCAGGACTACGCGACTCGAAGCTTGTGCGAAGCTTGCGTCTGGCTTGCGCTTTTCGCGGCAGGAGCGCAGGCGTTGGCCGCACGATTTCAGGTTGCAATCAGGAGCGCGGCGCGGCACCTGGCGCGCAATGCGACGGGTTTTAGAGAGGGACTATCTCGGAATGGAGACGATGGGTCCGCCGTCGCCCGCGGCGGGGGATGCGCACGCCCTCTCCGCCGTCCTCCCGGGCTCGACCTGGGAACCCAGGGGCCGCGAACGCCGTGCCGGCCGCCCTGGAACCCGCCACAAAAGCGGGGATGACGACGGATCATTGAGGGACTGCCGACGGCGACTTGCGGGCGCGGACGATTGCGAAGCCGAAGCGCGGTCGTAGGGGTAGCCGTGCGCACCTCGGGTGGCGGGCGACAGGCAGCTCCCAAAAAGAAAGGCCACGCTCCGGGGGGAGCGTGGCCCAAGGCACCGCGGGGAGGGGGAGGGGGGAGCGGTGCCGTTTGAGGTGGTCGCAGAACCGATTAGCGGAACAGCGACAGCAGGTTGGAGGTCGTGGAGTTGGCGATCGAGAGCGACTGAACGCCGATCTGCTGCTGGGTCTGCAGCGCCTTCAGGCGGCTCGATTCCTGCTCCATGTCCGCATCGACCAGGTTACCGATCGAGCTGGTGTTGGTATCCATCAGGCTCTGGGCGAAGTTCTGCTGCGAGGTGAGACGCGAAGACGTCGCACCCAGTGTGGTCGCGCCAGCGGTGAGCTGCTGGATCGTCGCATCCACCACCTTCACGTAGGCCTGGATCTTGTTGAGATCCTTGTAGCTGTTCGACAGCTTGGAGATATCCATCTTGGAGATGGAGAAATCGTCAGCAGCCGCAGCCGTGCCGGCCGTGTAGGTATCCGCCGGGTCGTCCGAGGTGCCGGCAATGGTGTCGGTACCCGTGCCGCCGTCGGCGAAGGTGTTGAACGCAACCGAGTAGACGGTGTCCAGGAAGCCGCCCTGGGCACCCGTAGCGGTGCTGATCGCCACCGTGAAGCCGGCGCCGCGGGCGTCGGTCAGCGTGGCGTCGGTCGAGTCGGCCTGGGTGGCCGCGGTCGCAACCGCCGCAGTACCAGTCACCGTGGAGCCCACGGTGGTCGCAGCAGCCTTCTTGTCGTAGAGCATGATAGCGCCGGTATCGAGATAGCTGGCGCTAACGTTGACGGTGCTCGTGCCGGTGCTGCTCGTCGAACGCGAGAACGACGAAACCAGCGCCTTGGTCGAGTTGTAGTTGGTGGCGCTCGAGTCGACCGAGAGCCAGTTCGTGCCGTTCATGACGGTGTTGTCAGACACCGACTTGATCCCGTCCAGCGTGGACGAGATTTCCTGCTGAAGCTTGCCGCGGTCGGCCGAAGTCGACATCGCGGTGGTGAGCTTGTTCTTCAGCGTGTTGAGCGAATCCAGCACGGTCTTGAGACCGCCGGCAGCAGCGTCGACGGTGTTCTTGTCGAGGCCGATCGCATCCTTCACGGAGCCCAGCGCGCCGTTGTCGGAGGTCAGCGTGGTCGAGATCGACCAATAGGCGGCGCCGTCTGAGGCCGAGTTGATGCGCTTGCCGGTCGACACGCGGGTGTTGACGGTGTCGAGCTGCGAGTTGATCGACCGCAGGGTCGAAAGGGCAACCGTGGCGGAGTTGTTGGTAATAAGGCTCGTCATTTTCGTATGTCCCTGGACACTCGATTTTCGGGGACATGCCGGATCGTTCCCGGCACGACAGCACGGCTTCATGCCTTTGGCGAAGAAGGGGTTTTTGAACCGCTGACCCCTCGCCCGCTCAATCTGTCGTTGGAGTGGTTATAGCCCGCGGAGCCTTTCCGAACCTGTCGCCAAAAATGGAACTTCTATCGCACTAAAATTATGATTATAAATGATAAAATCAGTTCGCCGGCGAATTTTGGGAGTCAATGAAGGTTGCCGGCTTCCTCAATCCCTCCTTCGGCACCTCGCGGACCGTGCTCGCGCTCGCCCGCCAAGCGGGGATCGAGCCCTCATCTCGAGACGCCGCCGCGCTCGCCGCCGTTCCGTCTTTGCTCCGCCACGGCCGCGTGCGAGCGTACCGTCACCGATTCCTGCCGGTCCTCGACGCCGGCGGATCTGGGCCGCCGTGAAAAGCCGTCGAGACCGTCCAGGAGCCCCGCCATGCACGCCGAAATCGTCGGCACCACCCTGCCCGTCCTCGAAATCCGGCTCGACCCGGGCGACGACCTCGTCGCCGAGCCGGCCCAGCTCTCCTGGATGCGCGGTCCGGTCCGCCTCAACACCAAGATGATGACGGCCGGGGCCGGTGGGATTCTCGGGGTGTTCGGCCGCGCGCTCGCCGGCGGCGGGCTGTTTATGACGGAATTCACGGTCGAAGGCGGACCGGGCGAGGTTGCCTTCGCCGCGCGGGTCCCGGGCACGATCCACGCCGTCGGCGTCGAGCCGGGTCACGGCATGCTGATCCACCGCAACGGCTTCCTCTGCGCCACCGGCGGCGTCGAACTCGGCATCGGCTTTCAGCAATCGCTCGGCGCCGGCATCTTCGGCGGTAACGGCTTCGTCCTGCAGCGGCTCACCGGCCGCTGCACCGCCTGGGTCGAACTTGGCGGCGAGACGGTGGTGAAGGATCTCGCCCCCGGCGAGCAGATCTTCGTCCATCCCGGCCATGTCGGCATGTTCGAGGAGCGCGTCGGCTTCGAGATCACCACCGTGCCGGGGGTGCGCAACATGCTGTTCGGCGGCGACGGCCTCTTCCTCGCCGTGCTGACCGGCCCCGGCCGCGTCTGGCTGCAGACCTTGACGCTGCCGGGCCTCGCCCACGCGCTCGCGCCCTATTTTCCCCAGCCTCCGCGCTGAGGGTGCGGCGCCTCGGCGATCACTCGCGTCTGGTCCTCAAGCTCCCGGCCCCGGCGGCGTCGCCGAGCCGCCGCAACCGTTGGCGGCGCGAAGGGCCGTCGAGGAATGCGAGTCGAGGGGGCCGTGCAGGAAGACCCAGGTGGGGGCGGCGCGGAACGGCAGCGTCGCGGCGTCCCGCTCGGCAAGGCGCGCGTCGGCGTAGGTGCGCGCGGCCGGCGAGGCGAGCGCGGCCAACCCGAAGCGCGGCCGGTCCACCACCGCGATCGGCACCAGGCGCGCGATGTCGCGCCAGCGCTGCCAGCGATCGAACGTCGCCAGGCTGTCGGCGCCCATGATCCAGACGAACCGGGTGTGCGGGCGCTGGGTGACGAGGAAGCGTAGAGTCTCGTAGGTGTAGCGGAAGCCGTGGGCGGCCTCGAAGCCGGTCACCTTCATCCGCGGCTCGGCGGCGAGCCGGCGCACCGCGGCGAGCCGTTCGGGCAAGGGCGCCGTGCCGCCCTCGGGCTTCAGGGGATTGCCCGGCGTCACCAGCCACCAGACGCAATCGAGACGGAGCCGCACCAGAGCGGTACGCGCGACATGGAGATGGCCGCGGTGAGGAGGATTGAACGATCCGCCATAGAGCCCGACGATCCGCCCCGGCGGTGCCGGCGGCAGGGCCAGATCGGCGGCGGTGAGCGACGCCTCGGTCACGGCCGGGTCTGACCCTCGCCGCGCACCACGTACTTGAAGCTCGTGAGCTGCTCGACGCCGACCGGTCCGCGCGCGTGCATGCGGCCGGTCGCGATGCCGATCTCCGCGCCCATGCCGAACTCGCCGCCGTCGGCGAACTGGGTCGAGGCATTGTGCAGCACGATGGCGGAATCGACCTCGCGGAAGAACCGGGCCGCCGCGGCCTCGTCCGCCGTCACGATGCAATCGGTGTGGTGCGAGCCGTAGGTCTCGATGTGGGCGATCGCCGCGTCGAGGCCGTCGACGAGCGCGACCGAAATCACCGCGTCGAGATATTCGGTCGACCAATCCTCCTCCGTCGCCGCCTCCGCGGCGGGATAGAGGGCGCGGACACCGGCATCGCCCTTGAGGCGGCAGCCGGCCGCGGCGAGCGCGTCGAGCAGCGGCACGAGATGGGTCTCGGCAACGGCGCGATCGACCAGCAGCGTCTCGGCGGCGCCGCAGATGCCGGTGCGGCGCATCTTGGCGTTGACCACGATCGCCTTCGCCATGGCGAGGTCGGCGGCGCGATCGACATAGACGTGGCAGATGCCTTCGAGGTGGGCGAAGACGGGAACCCGCGCCTCCTCCTGCACCCGCGCGACGAGGCTCTTGCCGCCCCGCGGCACGATCACGTCGATATTGCCGTCGAGGCCGGCGAGCATGAGACCGACCGCCGCGCGGTCGGCGACGGGCACGAGCTGGATCGCATCGGGGGTGAGCCCGGCCGCCACGAGGCCGCGCACCAGGCAGGCATGGATCGCCCGCGAGGTCGCGAGCGCATCCGAGCCGCCACGCAGGATCGCCGCGTTGCCGGCCCGCAGGCAGAGCGCCCCGGCATCGGCGGTGACGTTCGGACGGCTCTCGTAGATCACGCCGACGACCCCGAGCGGGGTGCGGACGCGCTCGATGGCGAGCCCGTTCGGCCGCGTCCAGGCCGCGGTGACCACCCCGACGGGATCCTCGAGGCCGGCCACCACATCGAGAGCGGCGGCGATCGCCTCGATCCGGCCATCGTCGAGCCGGCCGCGATCGATGAAGGACGGCAGTTGGTTCGCCGCTTCCATGGCGGCGACGTCGCCGGCATTGGCGGCGAGGATGTCGGCGCGGCCCTTGCGGATCTCGGCCGCCATCGCATGGAGCGCGGCGGTCTTAGCGGCGGGATCGGCGAGGGCGAGCGAACGGGCGGCGGCGCGGGCGCGGCGGCCGATGTCGGCCATCAGCGCGACGACGTCGGTCGCCGTCTCGTCGCCGGCGCCGAGCTGGGGCTTCGTCAGCATGATTCCTGTTCCGTTTCGGCCGCCACCGGCACGCGCCGCGCGCGGGCCGCGAGCGCCGTCTCGTTGAGGGCCATATCGTCACGATGGATCATCTCGGCGCGCCCGGCAAAGCCGAGGATCGTCTCGATCTCCCGGCTGTTGCGCCGCATGATGCGCGAGGCGTGGTCGTGGTCGTAGGCGACGAGGCCGCGACCCAGTTCTCGGCCCTCGGAATCGAGGATGCGCACCGCGTCGCCCCGGGTGAAGGTGCCCTCGATGGCGATCACGCCGGCCGGCAGCAGGCTGCGGCCGGCGGCGAGCGCATCGGCCGCGCCGGCATCGAGCGTCACTGCGCCGCGCGGATCGAGCGAACCCGCGATCCAGGTCTTGCGGGCGAGCGTCGGCGTCTCGTGGGCGAGGAACCAGGTCGAGCGGACACCGGAATCGACCGCGGCAAGCGGATGATCCCGCTTGCCGGACGCGATCACCATGGCGGTGCCGGCCGCCACCGCGATCTTCGCCGCATCGACCTTGGTGCGCATGCCGCCACGGGAGAGCTCGGACGCGGCCCCGCCGGCCATCGCCTCGATCTCGGGCGTGATGCGCTCGACGACCGGCAGATGCCGCGCCGCCGGGTCCTGCGCCGGGGGCGCCGTATAGAGCCCGTCGATGTCGGAGAGGAGGACGAGGGTGTCGGCGCTCGCCATCGTCGCGACGCGGGCGGCGAGCCGGTCGTTGTCGCCGTAGCGGATCTCGCTCGTCGCCACCGTGTCGTTCTCGTTGATGACGGGCACGGCGTTGAGCTTGATGAGGGTCCCGAGCGTCGAGCGGGCGTTGAGATAGCGCCGCCGCTCCTCGGTGTCGCCGAGGGTGAGCAAAACCTGCGCCGCCGCGAGGCCGCGGGCGCCGAGCGCCTCCGACCAGGCGCGGGCGAGCGCGATCTGGCCGACGGCGGCGGCGGCCTGGGCCTGTTCGAGCTTCAGCTTGCCGCGGGGCAGGCCGAGCACGCCGCGGCCGAGCGCGATGGCGCCCGACGAGACGACGATGACCTCGGTGCCGCCGGCGACGAGGCCGGCGATGTCGGCGGCGAGGCTCGCGAGCCAGTCCGCCTTGACGCGACCGGTCGCACCTTCGACGAGGAGCGCCGAGCCGACCTTGACGACGAGACGCCGCGCCTCGGCGAGCCGGCGCACCGCCGGCCCCACGGACTCGAGCGTGCTCACGGCCGCCACTCCTCGCCCGGTGTCGACGGCACCACGTTCGGGTCCTGGCCGCGATCGGCGTCGATCACCCGGAGAAGCGCTCGCAAGGCGCGCTCGACGCCTTCCCGGCTCGCCGAGGACAGCGCGAGCGGCGTCCGCCCGGCGGCCTTGCCGAGGGCGGCGAGCTTCTCGGCGCGCTCGGTCTCGTCGAGCGCGTCGATCTTGGAGAGCGCGACGATCTCCGGCTTCTCGTCGAGACCGGCGCCATAGGCTTCGAGCTCGCCGCGGATCACCCGGTAGGCGGCGGCGACATCGGGCTCGGTGCCGTCGACGAGATGCAACAGCACCCGGCAGCGCTCGACATGGCCGAGGAAGCGGTCGCCGAGGCCGACGCCTTCATGGGCCCCCTCTATCAGCCCCGGAATGTCGGCCAGCACGAATTCGCGCGCATCGACCCGCACCACGCCGAGATTGGGATGAAGCGTGGTGAAGGGATAATCGGCGATCTTCGGCTTCGCCGCGGTGACGCTCGCGAGGAAGGTCGACTTGCCGGCATTGGGCAGTCCGACGAGCCCCGCCTCGGCGATCAGCTTCAGCCGCAGCCAGATCCACTTCTCCTCGCCTTCGAGGCCCGGATTGGCCCGCCGCGGCGCCTGGTTGGTGGACGACTTGAAATGGGCGTTGCCGAAGCCGCCGTTGCCGCCGCGGGCGAGGCAGACGCGCTCGCCGATCCGCGTCAGGTCGGCGATCAGGGTCTCGCCGTCCTCCTCCAGGATCTCGGTGCCGGCCGGCACCTTGAGCACGACATCGCCGCCCTTCGGGCCGGAGCGGTTGCGCCCCATGCCGTGGGTGCCGGTCTGCGCCTTGAAGTGCTGCTGGTAGCGATAATCGATGAGGGTGTTGAGGCCGTCGACGCACTCGACCCAGACGTCGCCGCCCCGGCCGCCGTCGCCGCCGTCCGGTCCGCCGAACTCGATGAACTTCTCGCGGCGAAACGAGACGGCACCGGCGCCACCGTCGCCGGAGCGAATGTAAACTTTGGCCTGATCAAGAAATTTCATGACGCGCCGTGCTCGCGGAAGCGTTGCCGCGTAAGGATCGTGTCGATATGCGCAACGGCGACGCCGCGCGCAAGGCAGAACAATTCGGAACGGCCCACGATCTTGAAGCCGAGCTTCGATTGCACCCGCAACGAGGCGGGATTGTCCACGAACGCGCCCGCGAACAGGCGGTTGAGGCCGAGCGGCCCGAACGCATGGCCGAGCACCGCGCGCACCGCCTCGGTGGCGAAGCCGTGCCCCCAGGCGGAGCGGGTGATCCACCAGCCGATGGTCGGGCGGGTGTCGATGTCGCTGAGCTCGACGCCGCCGACGAGCGCGCGGCCGTCGAAGGCGAGGAACGAGGCGTCGGTCCCGGCCGCGATGTCGTCCTGCGCGGCGGCGACGTAGCCGACCGCGTGGCGCCGCTCGTAAGGCCACGGCGCCGAGCCGAGCATCTTGAGAATCTCGAAGTCGCCGAGCGCGGCATGGATCGCGGCGACATCCCCCGCATGGGGCGGGCGCAGCCGCAGACGCTCGCTCACGAGAGCGAGATTGTGCCGATTGAGGCGGCGCTCGCCCGGCGTGCCCCCCCCGACGGCCTCACCATTCGAACCGCGACCACCCGCCGCCCCGCCCCGGCTCATCGCCCCTCCTCCGCGCGGCGCTCGAAATAACGATCGCGCGTCATCAGGGTGTCGATGTGGGACAGCGTCTTCGCACGAGCGAGGCAGAAGACCTCGGAGCGGCCGACCACCTCGAAGCCGAGCTTTTCCTGCACCCGGAGCGAGGCGGGATTGTCGAAGAACACGCCCGAGCGCACCGCCTTGAGCTTCATCGTCCGGAACGCATGGTCGAGCACCGCCCGGCCGGCCTCGGTCGCATAGCCGCGGCCCCAGCGGTCGGGCGACAGCCAATAGCCGAGCACCGGCGCGGGGGCGAACAGCGAGACCGGCGAGAAGGCGAGCCCGAACCCACCGGCGATGCCGGCCTCGTCGACCAGGAAGAAGTGCAGCGCGCGGCGGCCGTCCATCTCGGCCTGCGCCTGCTCCACATAGCGCACGGCCTCGGCCCGGCCGTAAGGCCACGGCACCTGGGCGAGCATGCGCACCACTTCCCAATGGCCGACCGAGGCAGCCGCGCCATCCTCGTCGCCGGCCCGCGGCGCACGAAGCAGAAGGCGATCGGTGGTGAGCGTGACGTCGCGCCAGGACGCCGAGCGCCGCAACAGGCTCATCGCGTTCGCGCCGCCTCCGCCGCACCCCAGGCCTTGATCGAGCACCAGATCGAGCGGTCGAGCCGGTAGCGATCGACCGCCGTCATGCCGCCGAGCGCCACGAACCGGGCGAGGCCGGTGCCGGCCCACTGGAACCCGCATTTCTCGATGACGCGACGGGAGGGATTGTTGGTGACACGGCACGCCGCATGGGCGACGCGGATGTCGGGATTGCGGAAGATATGGTCGAGCAGGCGCTGCGCCGCCTCGGTTGCGAGGCCGCACCCCCAAAAGGGCTCGCCGATCCAATAGCCGATCTCCACGCCCGGCCCTCCGTCCTCCGCAGGCTTGTAGCCGACCCCGCCGACCAGCGGGGTATCCGGTGCGCGCAGCCGCAGGAGGAATTCTCCGGCCCGCTCCCGCGGGCTCGCCGCCCGGGCGATCCAGGCGTCCGCGTCGGCCCGCGTATAGGGATTGGGCATCGAAGCGAGATTGGCCGCAACCTTGATGTTGTCCGCAAGCCGCGCCAGCTCGGCCGCATCGGCCGGGCGCGGGGTGTGGAACATCAGGCGACGGCTCTTCAGACTTTCGTCTTCGTCTTCAAGGTCGCAATCGGACTCGAACATGGGACAGCTCCGGTCGGAAAACGCACGAGGGGAGGCGGTTTCCCGTCTCCCCTCGGCTCAATCCGCCCCTCGCGCCGGGTCTGACGGGACCGGCGCTTGGGTATGTCCCATTTGCCGGGTTATTCCGCGGCTTCCGCCGTCATCGGGTTGACCGACACGTACGTGCGGCCATTGGCGGACGCGCGGAACGCGACGACGCCCTCGGTCACGGCGAAGATCGTGTGATCGACGCCGATGCCGACGCCCGTGCCGGGGTGCCACTTCGTCCCGCGCTGACGCAGGATGATGTTGCCCGGGATGACCTTCTCGCCGCCGAACTTCTTGACGCCGAGACGGCGACCGGCCGAGTCGCGGCCGTTGCGCGACGAGCCGCCTGCCTTTTTGTGAGCCATGGCGCTCTCCTTATCCCTTCACCCGCACGGACGCCCTCAGGCGCCGGCGGAAATGTCCGTGATGCGAACGACCGTCAGGTGCTGACGGTGGCCGTTCTTGCGGCGGGAGTTCTTCCGGCGCCGCTTCTTGAAGATGATTACCTTGTTGGCGCGGGTCTGCTCGACCACTTCGCCGGCCACCGTCGCGCCCGCCACGAACGGCGCGCCAACCTTCGGCGCGGCCTCGCCGCCGACGAGGAGAACCTCGGAGAAGGTCACGGCCTGACCGGCCTCGCCTTCGAGCTTCTCGACCTCGATCTCGTCCCCGGGGCAACGCGGTACTGCTTGCCGCCCGTCTTGATCACTGCGAACATCGCAAAACTAGCCTTCGGTCTTCGTCCGCCGCCCATTTCGGACGTTACGGATCTTGTGGTCGCGCCCTTCGGCGCCGCACGGTTCGATCGCCGCGAGACGAAAGATCTCGCGAAAGGTCGGCCGGCGGGCTTAAAACGGAACGGGATGCCGGGGGAGCCCGATGGGCCCCGACCGTCGGCATCCTCCAGAGCCTCGGGCAGCGCGTTCGGCGGATCACTCCGCCATTTGGAACGCGCGGACTATAAGGACGGGTCGTTTTCTGTCAATCGCGGCCGACCCGAAAAAGAGGCCGTCGCGCATATTTTCGCCCTCGAAGGCGCAATTGGCGCGCCCAGCGGCGTTGACAGCCTGCGGGACGCTCTTTTAAGAAGGCGCCTCGTTTTCCCGTGGCCGCGGACGCGCGCGTCCACCACCGCGCAAGATCCAGATCGCGCCAGTCGCGCAAGATTCAAGTCCGAGGTTGAGACCCATGAAGATCAAGAATTCGCTGAAGTCGCTGCTCGGCCGTCACCGCGAGAACCGCCTGGTGCGCCGCAAGGGCCGCGTTTACATCATCAACAAGAAGGCCCCGCGCTACAAGGCGCGCCAGGGCTGAGGCCTTCAAGGCCGAGGCTCGTCGCGGTCCGGAGGCTTCCGGATCGCCACGGAAGGCCGACGAGATCGAACGGTGCGGCGCGCGAGTGCCGCGCCGTTTTTGCGTTGCGCCAGGCTGCCGTCCCCTTTCGCCGGATGCAGAAAGTCGGCGATCGCGCTTTGACGCGGCGCAAGGCAGGCGCAATATAAGCCGCATGTTCGGTCCGTGCCCTCGAATCGTCGCGTCGCTGTCCGTCACCGTGCTCGCCCTCGGGCTCGGCGCGGGCGTGAGCCTCGCCGATACGGGCGCCGTGCCCTCGGCCGACCCGCCGACCCTCGGGGCGCCCGAGCCGAAGATGCCGGCCCCGCCCGCCCCGCCCTGCCGGGCGTGCGGCCGCCGGCGAAAAGCGGCATCCCGCTCAAGCCCGCCGATCCCCGCGAGGCGAAGCGCGCGCTCGACGACCTCTACGACCGTCTCGCCAAAGCCCCCGACGACCGTACAGCGACCCAGATCGCGCTCCGGATCGAGCGGCGCTGGATGCAGTCCGGCAGCCCGACTGTCGATCTCCTGATGGTGCGGGCGATGGCGGCGATGGCGAACGACGAGATGCCGGTCGCGCTCGACCTGCTCGACGCCGTGGTGACGCTGAAGCCCGATTATGCCCAAGGGTGGAGCCTTCGGGCGACGGCGGAGTTTCAATCGGACCAGACCGGGGCGGCCGTCGCCGATCTCCAGCGTGCCCTCGCCCTCGATCCGCGCAATTGGAACACCCTCGTCGGGATCGCCACGGTGATGAGCGACCTCGACAAGAAGAAAGAAGCGCTCGCCGCGTACGATGCGGCGCTCAAGATTTATCCGCGGCTCGAGATGGCCAAGAAGGCCCGCGACGAGCTCGCGCCCGACGTTGAAGGCAAAGACCTCTGACCGACATCCTCCCCGCCGATCTGGCCGACGGCGCCTCCGCGAATGCGGAGGGCGACGGCTTCTGGTCGGCCTTCACCGGGTTCGGCACCGCCCTCGCCTTCGGGTCGATGGGGCTGTCGCTGACGACCTCCTGGCTGCGCAGCCGGATCGAGGACGATTATCCGCCGCTCGGCCGCTTCGTCGCCGTGGACGGCGTCCGGCTGCACGTTCTCGACGTGCCGGCGAAGACGGTGGACGCGCCCGTCCTCTTGATTCTTCACGGCGCCGCCTGCTCGCTGCGCGACCCCTATGCCGCGTTCGCGCCGGCCCTCGACGGCCGCATGCGGATGATCTTCGTCGACCGTCCGGGCCACGGCTACAGCGGGCATGAGGAGATCGTGCTGTCCGGCCCCGCCGCCCAGGCGCGGCTCGCCGCCGGCGTCCTCGAAGCGCTCGGGATCGCGCGGGCGATCGTCGTCGGCCATTCGTTCGGCGGTGCGGTCGCCGCGGCCTTCGCCGTGCACCATCCGGAGCGCACGGCGGGCCTCGTGATGATCGCGCCGGCGACCCATCCCTGGCCCGGTGGCATCGCGTGGTCCTACGACCTCGTCTCGATGCCGGTGGTCGGCTCGCTGCTCTCCCACACCATCGTGACGCCGCTCGGGCTGACGATGATCGAGAAGTCGCTCCAGGAGGTGTTCGCGCCCGAGCCGGTGCCGCGCGGCTTCGCCGAGCGCGCTGGCGTGCCGCTGACGATCCGCCCGGCGGCCTTCCGCGCGACCTCGCTGGAGGTCTCGGCGCTCAAGGAGCATCTGGCCGAACTCGCGCCGCTCTATCGCACGATCGCGGCGCCCACGGTGGTGGTGACGGGGGATGCGGACGGCGTGGTGCCGACTGCGGTGCACGCGGCCCGCTTCGCGGCGGCCGTGAAGGGCGCCCGGCACATCGAGCTCCCCGGCGCCGGGCACATGCCCCACCACACCCGCACGGCGGACGTGGTTGCCGCGATCGAGGCTGTCGTGGCGCGCGCCGCAAACCCGGCCAAGCCGCGCCGGGGCAGCCGGCAGGCGTAAAGCGCACGGCCACGCGGGCGGAGAAATCCGCGCCGCGCCCCTTCAAGAATGGAAATTCGAGAGCACAGCCCGACGGCGTCCGCCGGGCCGTGGCGTCTCAGTGCGCCGTGCCGCCCTCGCCGACGAAGGCGAGCTGGAGCAGGTTGGTCGAGCCGGGGCTGCCGAACGGAATGCCGGCGATGATGACGATGCGCTGGCCCGGATAGACGAAGTCCTCATCGAGCGCGCTGCGGCACGCCTTCTCGGTCATGTCGTTCGGGTCCTTGGCGTCCTCGCCGACCACCGTGTGCAGGCCGTAGACCAGCGACAGGCGCCGCGCGGTCGCGAGCACCGGGCTCAGCGCGATGAGCGGCGCACGCGGCCGCTCGCGGGCGGCCCGCAGCGCCGTCGCGCCCGAGAAGGTGTAGCAGACGATGGCCGACAGGTTGAGAGTGTCGGCGATCTGCCGCGCCGCGGCGCAGATCGCGTCGGCGCCCGTCGATTGCGGCTCGGAGCGCTGGGCATGCAGGATGCCCGGATAATATTGGTCGCGCTCCACCTGCTCGGCGATCCGGTTCATGGTCGCCACCGCCTCGACGGGGAAGGCGCCCGCCGCCGATTCGGCCGACAGCATGATCGCGTCGGCGCCTTCGAACACCGCGGTCGCGACGTCCGAGACCTCGGCGCGGGTCGGCACCGGCGAATTGATCATCGATTCGAGCATCTGGGTCGCGACGATCACCGGCTTGCCGGCGACGCGGGCGGCCCGGGTGATGCGCTTCTGGAGGCCCGGCACCTGCTCGAGCGGCATCTCCACGCCGAGATCGCCGCGCGCCACCATCAGCGCGTCGGACATCTCGATGATCTCTTCGAGGCGATCGATCGCCTGGGGCTTCTCGAGCTTGGAGAGCACGCCGGCACGGCCACGCACGATCTTGCGCGCTTCCGCCACGTCGTCGGGACGCTGCACGAAGGAAAGCGCGACCCAATCGACCTCGGCCGCCAGAGCCGCATCGAGATCGCGGCGATCCTTGTCGGTCATCGCGCCGATCGGGATCGTCGTGTCGGGAACGCTGACGCCCTTGCGGTTCGACAGCTTGCCGCCGACCTCGACCCGCGTCACCGCGCGGCCGGGCTCGACGTGCTCGACGACGAGACGCAGCTTGCCGTCGTCGAGCAGCAGCCGGTGGCCGGGCTCGAGGGCGTTGAGGATTTCCGGATGGGGCAGGTAGACGCGCTCGGTATTGCCCTCGGTCGGGTCGGCATCGACCACGAAGCGGGCGCCGTTGGCGAGCTGCACCGCGCCGTCGGCGAAGGTGCCGACGCGCAGCTTCGGCCCCTGGAGGTCGGCGAGGATCGCGATCGGCCGGCCGTGCTCGGCCTCGACGGACCGGATGATGCCGACGAGCCGATTCAGGAGCTCGTGGTTGGTGTGGCTCATATTGATGCGGAACGCATCGGCACCGGCTTGGAACAGGGCCGAAATGGTGTCCCGATCGGAGGAGGCGGGGCCGAGGGTCGCCAGAATCTTGATCCGACGGTTGCGTCTCATGGTCCGTGGGCTCCGGGGGCTGGGGAGGCGGAAGTGGGACGTTCAGTCAATTGGATGGTCCAGTTGCGCTGCTCGCCGGTGTCGACCTCGAAGAAGCCGGTGCGCTCGTAGCCGCGCGCCACGCAATCCTCGATGCCCTTAATGGTGAACTGCTTTTCTCGCGTGCACATGAACGCCTTGCCGCCCCACTCGCCGCCGCTGACATTATCCACAGCGTACACGTAGTAGTAGCGGGCGTTGAGCGCACCGGGGGAAACCACTTCGCAGGTGTTCGGCTGGATGTTCCACCAGCCTTCGGTGGTCCAGGCGCCGGAACTCTTGTAGCCGACGGCGGCCCCGATGGCGTTCGCCGTGCGATTGCAGATCCTCAGATCCGCGAGCGCCGGCGCCGTCGTGGCGATGCCGATGGCCAGGGCGAGGGAAAGCACGCGGCTGCGCGGGACGATTCGACGGCGGAAAGATGCTCCACGCTCGCCGCTGTCGTCCGAAATCATCGCGTTACTCGGTTCGAAGACGTGCTCGGGCGGGTACATGCGCGCTTCGGTTCGGTTTGTCAACGAATGGGCCGGCGTCGGGAAGAGGGGGGAAACGCCGGCGGCGTCTGTCATGGGAGACGAATGCGGCAGGTTCGCGTCGCAACCGCCGCGCAGCCGTGCAGGGCGCCCGCACCTCACCAAACATGGCGAACGATCCACCGCCACGCTCAGGCGCTCCCGCTCCGCCGCGGCCGGGCGACCCAGATGCCGGACAGGATGGCGATACCGCCGACGAGTTGCAGGCCGGTGATCGCCTCGTTGAAGAAGGCGTAGCCGAACAGGGCGGCGGCGACCGTCTCCAGGAAGATGACGAGGGACGAGAACGCCGCCGACAGGTGGCCGAGGGCGAAGGCGAGCAGGCCCTGTCCACCGACCTGGCTCACCAGTGCGAGCGCGACGAGCGCCCCGACCCCGGCGAGGGACGCAGGCAGGAAATGACCGTCGAGCGCCGCCGCCACGACGAGGAGCACGGCGGCGGTGATGAGGGTCGAGCGATAGAGGACGAGGCCGGAGCCCATGGTGCGGCGGGCGACGCGCACGCTCAAGAAATAGGCTCCGAAAAAGAGCGAGGTGACGACGCCGCAGAGGTCACCGAACACCCGCTCCGGGTTGAGGCCGAGGCTCGATCCGACGAGGAGAAGCGCGCCGGCGACGCACAAGGCGAGGCCGGCGAAGGTCGCGCGACTCACCGGTTCGCCGATGAAGACACGAGAGCCTAGGGCGACCCACACCGGCGCCAGCGTGCCGAGCAGCGTGGCGTTGGTGAGCGTCGTGTTGAGGATGGCGAGGTGCCAGAAGATGAGATCGCCGGCGAAGAACAGCCCGGCGAACACGACAGGGCGGCTCCAGGGCACGGCCGGCACGCCGCGCGATTCGAGCCGCGCCCAGAGCCACAAAAACGGGATCGACAGCCCGGCGCGCCAGAACGCGCTGACGAACGGGCCGACCTCGGCCCACCGCACGAACACCGCCGAGGCCGCCATGCCGATCGCACCACCGACGAGGGCGATCCCGGCGAAGACGAGCGCGCGGGACCGCGGGGCAGACGAACGATCGGCAAGGATGGTCATGAGCGGTGGCGTTTCGTGAGGAGCGGTGCCGAAACGGCACCCTGGCGAAGACGCCCGGGGCTCGATATGGTGCCCGCATAGAGCACGGCGCGCCGCCGGACCGGGCGACCTGTAGCCCCGGCGTCCGCGCATCGCAATCCCCTGTTGCGGTCCTCCCCCGAACCGGCCTCGAGCGCCGCCGCCCGGCGAGCCCAGGCGCATCACCGAACCCCGCGCACTCATCACCCAACCCTATGACCGCGACCCTTTCCGCAGATCCCGGCTTCGATCCCGTCGTGACGATCGACGGCGACGACACCTCCGGCATCCTCCTCCTCTGTGATCACGCCTCGAATCGGCTGCCGCCGCGCTACGGCACACTCGGCCTGCCGGCGAGCGAGCTCGAACGCCACATCGGCTACGACATCGGGGCCGAGGCGGTGACGCGCGGCCTCGCCGCTCGGCTCGGCGCGCCGGCGCTGCTCACGACCTATTCACGGCTGCTCATCGATCCGAACCGCGGCGAGGACGACCCGACTTTGGTGATGCGGCTCTCCGACGGTGCGGTGGTGCCCGGCAACGCCCGGGCCGACGCGGCGGAACGCGACCGTCGCATCGCGCGCTTCCACCGGCCCTATCACGACGCGATCGCCGCCAAGGTCGCCGCGATGGCGGCCGGTGGGCGGGCGCCGCTCGTGATCGCGATCCATTCCTTCACACCGGTCTGGCGCGGCTGGCCGCGGCCCTGGCATGTCGGCATCCTGTGGGACGCCGATCCGCGCGGCGCCGTGCCCTTCATCGCCCTGTTGCGCCGGGACGACACCTTGGTCGTCGGCGACAACGAGCCCTATGACGGGGCGCTCAAGGGCGATACCTTATACCGACACGCGACCGCACACGGTTATCCGCACGCCCTCGTCGAGATCCGGCAGGACCTGATCGCCGAAGAATGCGGCGCGGCCGCCTGGGCGGACCGGCTCGCGCCGATCATCGAGACGCTGCGGCGCGACCCCGAAACCGAGCGGATCGAACGGTTCGGATCACGCACGGGGCCGGTCGCGGACGAACATGCCGCCGGGGCGCAGGGAGAGACGAGACGATGAGCGAGATCGACGACGCGACCCGGACCGAACTCGAGGCCGCGGCCTTCCGCCGCCTCGTAGCGCATCTGCGCGAGCGCACCGACGTCCAGAACATCGACCTGATGAATCTCGCCGGGTTCTGCCGCAACTGCCTCGCCAACTGGTATCGCGACGCGGCCGAGGCGAAGGGCCTCGCTTTGACGAAGGACGAAACGCGCGAGATCGTCTACGGCATGCCCTACGACGACTGGAAGGCGCGCCATCAGACCGAGGCGACCCCGGCCCAATCGGCCGCGTTCGAGGTCTCCCAAACGGCGGCACTCCACAAGGATCATTGAGGGCACGCGCCCTTTTCACCGCTTATTAGGCAATCCGCGGGCAGGTGGCGCGGAGGGACGGCGGGAACGCCGCGCCGACGGGAGCCACCGCGCCTCCGGCGATCACGAGGACACTTCATGGCCGATACCGAAACCATCGATTCCGGCGCCGTCGCCGCCGATCAATTACGCGCCTTCGTCGAGCGCATCGAGCGCCTCGAGGAGGAGAAGAAGTCGATCTCCGACGACATCCGCGATGTCTACGGCGAGGCGAAGGCCAACGGCTTCGACACCAAGATCCTGCGTCAGGTGATCAAGCTGCGGAAGCAGGACGCCGACGAGCGCCACGAGCAGGAGACGATTCTCGATCTCTACCTCGCCGCTCTCGGCATGATCCCGGGCTCCGTCGGCAATACCTGAAGCGGTGGCGAGGGCCGGGCCGGCGCGGCGTTTTCGTCGTCGTCATCCGGTCCTAACCTTTTGACCATACTTGCAGGCGATTGTCGGAGCAGGCGAGACGCGGCAACCGCGATCTCGCCCCTCCCGCGGGAAGCGGTGCGAGGCTGAGCGGCGCGGGCGGGCGCCGAAACGGGACGGGCGGACCTACGTCCGCGGCGAACGAGGTGCAGTTCAGGGCATGGCCGAGCCCAGACCACGCCTGAAGACCAAGTGCCGTCCCGCGGGTCGGCGCTGGCCTTCGTGCGCGCTCGTCACGGTGGTGCTCGCCGCCACGCCCTCGCCGGCCGACGCCGGCTGGTTCGACTGGCTGTGGGGCAACAAGAAGCAGACCTCGAACACCACCACCGTCGAAGCGACGTCGAAGGACGACCTCGACGGCATCAAGCGCCAGGTCAAGGTCAAGTTCGACGTGACCGGCGGCAATGCCGACGTCACCAGCCTGATCGAGGACTCCTCGGGTCTTCAGGATCTCGCCGAGGCCGGCGGCGCCAGTTCCGACGCTATTCTGCGCGCCGCGCTCTCCGAGCAGGACCGCATCCTCGGCATTCTCTATACGCGGGGTCTTTACGGCGCGATCGTTCAGGTCCAGGTCGCCGGGACCGCCGCCACCGATCCGACGATCCGCGACGCTATCGAGGCGGCGGTGCGCCGCGGCAACGTCCACGCGACCGTCACCGTGCAAACGGGGCGGGTCTTCAAGTTCGGCACCGTCCGCGTCGAGAACACCGACAAGGGCCCCGCCCCGGTTGGACCCGCCGACACCGGGCTCGTCGTCGGCGCGGTCGCGAGTTCGACCAACATCATCGCGGCCGAGGACAAGCTCGTGCAGGCGATGCAGCAGCGGGGCTACCCGCTCGCCGCCGTCGGCAGCCGCACCGTGATCGCCAACCACGCGAACCACACGGTGGAGGTGATCTATCCGGTCACGCCCGGCCGCAAGGCGACCTTCGGCCAAGTCATCGTCGAGGGCACGGACAAGATGCGTCCGGCCGTCGTGGCGAGCCGCGCGCCATTCCGCGAGGGCCAGCCCTACCGACCCGGCCCGCTCGACGATTACGCTCGGGATCTGCGCAGCCTCGAGGTGTTTTCGAGCGTCCGCGTCACGCCGGGAGACCAGGTGGCGCCCGACGGGACGATCCCGATCATCGTCCATGTCACCGAGCGCAAGCTGCATTATGTCGGCGCCTCGGCCTCCTGGTCGAGCGAGGACGGTGCCGTCATCTCGGCCTATTGGGGCCACCGCAATCTGTTCGGCGGCGGCGAACGGCTCAAGTTCGACGCCGAGGTGTCGCGCCTCTTCGTCAACGATCCGAACGACCTGCAATACCGGATCGGCTTCACCTTCACCAAGCCGGGCCTGTGGTCCTACAAAAACGACCTGATCCTCGCGAGCCACTTCGTCCGCGAGACGCCGAAGGCCTATACCCGCACCGGCGTCGACAACGAGATCACCCTGCTCCACCATTTCAACGAGCAGACGGACGCCTCGATCGGTCTCGCGCCGAGCTTCTCCACCATCGAGGACCCGTTCGGGAAGCATTATTACGGCCTCGTCGGCGTGCCGATCGCGGCCCATGCCGACACCACCGACAACAAGCTCGACCCGACCAAGGGCTACCGCTTCACCGGCTCGTTCACGCCCTATGGCGGCGAGATCGGCGACACCAACACGATGCTGCGGACCTATGCGAGCCTGTCCGCCTACCACGCGTTCGACCCAAACGCGCGCTTCATCCTGGCGGGCAAGGTCGAGGTCGGGTCGGTGGTCGGCCCCTCGCTCGAAAGCACGCCGGCGAACCTGCGCTTCTATGCCGGCGGCGGCGGCTCGATCCGCGGCTATGCCTTCCAGGCGGCGAGCCCGCGCACCGTCTACAACCAGATCACGGGCGGCCGCAGCCTGTTCACCACCCAGCTCGAACTGCGCGCCAAGGTGACCGATACCATCGGCGTCGTGCCGTTCGTCGATTTCGGCAGCGCGTTCAAGGAATCCTATCCAGACTTCTCGGACTCGCTCAAAGTCGGCGTCGGCATGGGCCTGCGCTATTATACGGCGATCGGTCCGATCCGCTTCGACTTCGCCGTGCCGATGCAGAAAGAGCATGGCGACGACAACTGGGCGGCCTATCTCAGTCTCGGACAGGCCTTCTGATCATGGCCGCCCGGACGGAGACCGCGAGGATGCAACCGTGAGCGACGTGAGGCCGGCCCGTGCCCGCACACCCCGCCGACGCCGCCCCGCCATGGGCTGGCGGATCGTGCGGGGGCTCGCCCTCGGCATCGTCGGGCTCGTCGCCGCCGTGGCGGTCGCCGTGCCGCTCCTCCTGTTCACGGCGACCGGCCGCTCCGTGCTGGTCGGTCTCGTGGAGATCGCGACCCGGGCGGCGGGGATGCCGGTCACGATCGCGCGCGTCGGCGGCTCCGGTCTCGATGATCTCGAGCTCGGCGGCATCAAGGTCGCCGATCGCGACGGGGTCTGGCTCGGCATCGACCGCGTCCGCCTCGTCTGGCATCCCCGCGCCCTGCTCGGCCGGGTGTTCGCCGCCGACACGCTCGACATCGGCAGGGTCGACGTCACCCGTCCGCCGGCGTCCGACGGCACCGCATCGTCCTCGTCGGGGCCGTTCACGCTGCCGGTCGGCATCGACCTCAAGGCGTTCAAGGTCGGCACCGTCGCGCTCGCCTCGCCGGTGGCCGGTCAGGCGGTCGAGCTCGGGCTCGCCGGCAGCCTCGGCCTGCCCGCCAACGACGCCACCGCCCCGGTAACCGCGACGCTTTCGGTCGACGGCCGCGGCGAGAGCGCGCCGGACGCCAATCTCGCCTTCAGCTTCGTGCCCGCCACGGCGACGCTGAAAGCCAAACTCGACGGCGAGGAACCCGCCGGCGGCGTGCTCCACCGCATGATCGGCGTCGCCGACGCCTCTCCGCTCACCGTCGCCCTCGCCGGTGACGGAACCCTCGACGATTGGAACGGCACCCTGTCGCTCGCCCTCGGCAGCGAGACGCTGACGAGCGGCAAGGCGCGCATCGAGCGCGTCACCGGCGGGCGGCGCGTCACCGCCGGCTTCGACGCGACGATCGAAACGCTGCTGCCGCAGACCATCAAGCCGGTCGTCGCCGGCACCACCCGCGCCGAGGCGATCGCGCTCATCGAGGACGACGGCGACATCGTCGTCGACAAGGCGGCGATCTCCGGCGCCGGAGGCTCGCTCACCGCGAAGGGCAGCCTGAGCGGCACCAAGCGGACCCTCGATTTCACCTTCGACGCCAAGGTTGCGGGTTCCGACATCTATGCCCCCCTCGTCGGTCCGGTCGCGACCTGGCAGGGCGCAACGGTGTCGGCCAAGATCGGCGGCACCGCCTTCGCCCCGACGCTCTCCCTCGACGGCACCATCGACGCACCGACCACCGCCACCCTCACGGCGAAGCAGGCCAAGATCAAAGCGAACATCGCCCCGGCCGGCGGGTCGCTGTTCGGTGGCGATTCGACCCAGCATCTGACCGCCAACGTCTTGCTCGACGGCGCGAGCCTCGCCGGCAAGGCGCTCTCCGCCAAGGGCGCGCCGTCCCTCGCCGTCGAAGGTACCCTCGATGCGGGCGGTAAGGTCGTCATCGACAAGGCGCGCCTCCAGGCGCTCGACATTGCCGCCGACGCCACCGGCACCTGGGATCGCGGCACCGGCACGCTCGACCTCACCGCCGTGGCGGCCGACCTGAAGCCGCTCGGCACCCTGATCGGTCAGCCCCTCGCCGGCACGCTCAAGCTCAAGGCGAGCGCGAACGGCGATCCCGCGGCGCAGACGGGAAGCGTCGACATCGACCTCACGGCGAGCGGCCTCGCCACCGGCCTGCCGGAGGTCGACGGCCTCGTCGGCAAGACGCCCCGCCTCTCCGCCGCCCTCAAGGCCGGCGCCACGGCGGTCACCATCGACCGCTTCAGCCTCGAATCGGCCAAGCTCCAGGCCGAAGCCTCCGGCTCCTACGGCGAGGGCGGCGACGGCATCCGCCTCAAGGCGACCGTGGCCGACCTCAGGGCGCTCGCCCCCACCCTCGGCGGCAAGGCCTCGGTTGACGCGACCATCGCCGGGACCTTCGCGGCGCCGACCGTGAAAGCGGACATCCGCTCGGACGAGGTGATCGCGGCCGGCGAGCGCATCAGCCGCGTCAAGGCCACGATCGACGGCGGACGCCGCACCGACGGCACGCTCTCGGCGACCATCGCCCTCGACGGCACGGCGCGAGGCAACCCGGTGACCGCGCGCACCTCGGTCTCGACGGGCCCGAACGGCGACGTGCTCGACATCGCCAAGCTCGATCTCGTCGGCCTCACCGCGGCCGGCAAGCTCACCCGTCCCACGACCGGCAATCCGTCGGGCCGCCTCACGGTGAGCGCCCGCGACATCGCCCCCGCCGCCGCGCTCGCCGGCATCGCCGCGACCGGCGGCTTCGACGCGGCGATCGATCTCGGCGCAAACGGCGGCAACGCCGCCCATGTAACGCTCAAGAGCGCGCAGGCCGCGGCCCTCGGCTACGACGTGCGCGACGTCGCCCTCGACGCCACCGTGACCGACCCGCTCGGCGCCGCAGCGGTGCGCGGAACCGCGACCTTGGGCGGTCTCACCGGCGACGGCATCGCCGCCGACGGCGTTCGTGTGAGTGTATCGGGACCGCTCTCGGCGCTCGCGGTGACGGCCGGCGGCCGGCTCAACGGCGCCACCCTGGCGACGGAGGGGACCGTCGGCCTGCCTCAGCCGATCGGCGCGGCCGGCCCGATCCGCATCGCCCTCACCTCGTTCTCCGCGAGCCGCGACGCGGTCACCGCACGTCTGACGCGGCCCGGCACGATCACCGTCAATGGCGACAGCGTTGCCCTCGACCTCGCCCTCGGCGTTTCCGGCGGCGGGTCGGCGACCGTGCGCGGCACCGCCGGCGCGCGCCAGCTCGGCCTCGACGTCCGGCTCGAGGCGCTTCCGCTCGCCCTCGCCAACGTCGTGAAGCCCGATCTCGGGGCGGCGGGCACGCTCGCGGGCCGCCTCGGCATCGCCGGCACGCCCGCAGCGCCGCGGATCGATTACGACCTCACGGTGCGCGGCGCCCGGGTCGCGGCGATGCCAGCGGCGATGCCGGCGGTCGACGCGGCGGTGCGCGGCCAGACCCAGAACGGCCGGCTCGGCGTCACGGGCACCGTGACGGCCGGAACCACCCGGCTCATCCTCGACGGCAGCGCCCCGCTCGACGCCCGCGGCCGCTTCGATCTCGGCGTGCGCGGCACGGCGGACCTCGCTCTCATCGACCAGATCGCCCCCTCGCCGAGCCGCCGCGTCGGCGGCACCCTGACCCTCGACGGACGCGTCACCGGCCCGATCACGGCGCCGGATTTCGCCGGCGACCTCGTGCTCGCCAACGCCTCGGCGTCGGACGTCCTGATCGGCTTCGCCTTCCAGAAGATCGACGGCCGGGCACGCATCGAGAACCGCGTCGCCCGCATCCAGAGTTTCGCCGGCACCTCGCGCGGTGGCGGCACGCTCTCGGCGAGCGGCACCGTCTCGCTCGACCCGACCCAAGGCATGCCGGCGAACCTGACGGTCACCACGCAGAATCTGGTGCTGCGCTACGAAGGCATGGTCCAGGCGACGGCGAATTCGCAGATCGCGATCACCGGCCCCGTGTTGTCCGGTCCGCTCGTCGCCGGCAAGATCGACCTCGGCCGCGTCGACGTGACGATCCCGAACCGGCTGCCGAATTCGGTCGCGCCGATCGCGGTCGAGCACATCAACGTGCCACCGGCAAAGCTCGCCTTCTTCCCCAAGCCGTCGCCACTGAAGGCGAACGGCCAGACCGCCCCGGCCGCCGCCCCGCCTTACGCCGCGAATCTCAATCTCGCGATCAGCGCCTCGCGACACGTCTTCGTCTCGGGCCAGGGCATCGATGCCGAGTTCAGCGGCTCCTTCACCCTCACCGGTACCAGCGCCGCGCCGATCGTCAACGGCGGCCTGACCCTGCGCCGCGGCACGTTCCAATTGCTGACCCAGCAGCTCACGTTCAACACCGGCACGATCGCCTTCGTCGACAGCCTCGATCCGGTGCTCAACTTGACGGCGTCCACCCAATCCGGCGACGTGATCGCCTCCGTGAACGTCACCGGCCGCGCCTCGGCACCGCAGATCGGCTTCTCCTCGCAGCCCTCCCTGCCCCCGGACGAGGTGCTGTCGCGCATCCTGTTCAACAAATCGGCTGGCGGCCTCACCATCCCCCAGGCGCTGATGCTCGCCGATGCCGTCGCCAACATGACCGGCATCACCGGTCACGGCCCGGGCGTTCTCGGCCAGTTGAAGAGCCAGGTGGGCCTGAGCCAGCTCGCGGTGACCACCGACAAGAACGACAATCCCCAGGTTCAGCTCGGCGGCTACCCGGTCAAGAACCTCTATGTCGGCGTCGTGCAGGGGTTGACGGCCGCGACGACCGGTGTGCGCGTCAACGTGGACGTCACCAAGAACGTCCAGCTTCAGGGCACCGTCGGCTCCAACGGCACCACCACGCTCGGCATCGGCACCGAGATGGAATATTGAGCCGGCGCACATTCCCGATCACGTTTGCGCGCGCCGCGGACGGATCGTGCGGCGAGCCCTGGAAAGGGCGGCATTTCTCTCCGATTTAAGACCGGCGGCCTCGCCGCGACGCGCGGACGGTCGCCCCGACCAGCCCTCCCCATCGATCGGACCTCGGCCCGAACGGCCGGCTGTTCGGGAAGAACGGGATGGGTTTCTACCGTGTGTCGGGCAAGCACCTCGACCCTCCCCAGCGCCCTTGCGCGGGTGCTCAAGACATTCTGGGCCGCGTTCGTTCGGAGTTGATCATGGCCGATCTCACGCGCCGCGCCGCGTTTTCGGCGCTTGCCGCGCCTTTCCTTCTCGCCCTGCCTCTGTTGCCGGCCCGCGCCGCCGACGCGCCCCAGTCCCAGCCCGGGGCCGGGGGCACACCCGCACGCCCGGACGCCGCCGCGGCGGTGGCGAAGTTCACCGCGATCGAGCAGGCGCACGGCGGCCGCCTCGGCGTCGTCGCGGTCGAGGCCGGCACCGGGCGCCGCATCGCCTATCGCGGCGACGAGCGCTTTCCCCTCTGCAACACCTTCGAGATCCTCGCGGCCGGCGCCGTGCTCGCCCGCGTCGATGCCGGGGAGGAGCACCTGGAACGGCGGGTGATCTTCCACGAGGACGACGTCGTCGAAGGCTCGCCGGCGACCCAGGGACACGTCCGGCCACCGGGCCTCACCCTCGCCGAGATCTGCGCCGCCGCGACCGAATACAGCGACAACACCGCGGCGAACCTGATGCTGCGCAGCCTCGGCGGACCGGAAGGGCTGACCGCCTTCCTGCGCTCGCTCGGCGACACCGAGAGCCGCGTCGATCGCTACGAGCCCGAGCTCAACGACGTGAAGCCGGGCGATCCCCGCGACACCACCACGCCGGCTGCGATGGCGGCCGACCTCGAGAAACTCCTCCTCGGACCGGTGCTCTCGCCGACCTCCCGCGCGCAGCTCGCCGCCTGGATGATCGCCTGCAAGACCGGCCTGGAACGCCTCCGCGCCGGGTTGCCGGCGGACTGGAAGGCGGGCGACCGCACCGGAGCGGACGGCCTCCTCGTCACCGATGATGTCGCCATCCTGTGGCCGCCCGAGCGGCCGCCGATCCTCGTCGCCGCCTATTATGCCGGTGGGGCCGGTGCACCGCGGCAGCAGGACGCCGTTCTCGCCGAGGTCGGCCGGATCGTCGCCGCCGCGTTCTGAGCCGATCGCGGCTCAGGCACCCGGCTGGCCTTCGGAAAAAGTCTCGGCGAGATCGCGGGCCACCCGCGAGACGGCGAGATAGGTCCGGTATCGCCGTTCGGCACGGGCGGCGCGCTCCGAACGGCGGCAATAAGCGGGCGACGTTTCCCCCGCTCCATCGGTGAAGCCCAGCGCAGGCGCGACCAGCCGATAGACCCCGCGCGCCGTGCCGGAGCGGGTCAACGGCGTCTCGACCACCGGAATGTTGGTCACGTCGGCGATGAGCTGCATCAGGAGCGGCTGGCGGGTGCCGCCGATCACCGTCATGCGCTTCGGCACGATCGGCAGCGTCGAGAGATTGTGGCGCACCGCATGGGCGATGCCTTCGAGCACGGCATAAGCGAGAGCGTCCGCGCCGTGCTCCTTGCCGAGGCCGAGGAAGCCACCGCGCACGGTGCGGTCCTCGAAGGGCGAACGCTCGCCGATCAGATAGGGCAGGAACAGGAGCGCCGGCGGGGTGGAATCGAGGGCCGCCCCCGCCGCGACCAGGTCGTCGATCGGCCGCCCAGTCAGGTCCGCAACCCATGCGACCGTCGAGCCGGCATTGAGGAAGGGGGCGACGACGATGACGTCCTCCCCGACCGGTGCCGCCAAGGTGTGGCAATCCCGGGGCGGGGCCGCCTGCGCGAGGCTCATGGTGGCCGCCACCCAGCCGGTGGTGCCGAGATAGACGTAAGGCGTGCCGTGGCCGTCCGCCTCGGCGCCCCAGGTCGCCGCGCCGCCGTCGCCGGCACCACCATAGACCGGCAGGCCGGCGGGAAGGCCGAGCTCGGCCGCCGACTCCGGTAGAAGCGGCCCAACGCGGGCATCGGCGGGGACGACTTCCGGCAGGATCGCCGCCGGCAGGCGCGATGCGGCCACGATGTCCGGGTCCCAGCGCCGCCGGGCGAGGGAGAAAAAGCCGGACAGGCTTGCGGTGGTCGGATCGATCACCGCCCGCCCGGTCATGCGATGGATGAGGACGTCCTTGGCGCCGAACAGGAGCGCGCGGGCGGCGGCGAGCCGCGCGGGGGCCGCGTCGGCGAGGTCCATCGCGCGGAAGATCGACATCGCCGGATCGAGGCGGTTGCCGACCTCCCGCTCGAAATCGCCGGGCAGCCGCGCCCGCAATACATGGGCGCGGGCCGCCGTGAGCCGCGCGTCGCTGTAGAGCACCGCCGGGCCGTCGGGTCGGCCGTCGGGGCCGACCACGACGAAGTTCTGCATCGAACCAGTGAGGGCGATCGCTTCGGGCGCGAACGCCGCGCCGAGGACCGACGCGACGCACTGAACGGCGCCGCGCGCCGCCCGCCACCAATCGTCGCAATCCTGCTCGGCCGCGCCGAGCCCGGGGCTCGCCGTCGGATAGTCCGCGCTCGCCTCGGCCAAGACCTGCCCGGCTTCGTCGAACGCCACCGCCTTCAGCGACGACGATCCGGCATCGAGCACCAGCAACCGACCTCTTCCCACCGCCATCTCCCCGCCGGGCTCCCGCCGCTGCGCCGTGTCCGGCCGAGCCGCCTGCATCGGGGCCAAGATTATTCGCGATGGCGGCAGGAGGAAACGGCCGGCGGGCGGATCTGAGCGGCGTCCGACGACACCGCACCGCGGTTCTTTCCGTTTCGCGCCGCTGCGGGAGATCGAATCGGGGACAATGAACCGGGAACAAGCAACCCATGAGCCCCCCACCCAGGTCATGGCAGCCATGCCGAGGGGGAAAAAGCACCGGTTGGAGCCCTCAGACCGTGTCGATCCCTTTGTTTTTTCGGCGCGTTGTGCTATTTTTGCTGACCATCGGAGAACATTCTCGACTCCGGATCCTCAGGCGGCCCCCCGGCTCCATTCCCTAGGGACGTAGGATCTCGCGGACCTGGTTCGCAAGACTGGGTTCGTTTTGCTTGAGTCGAGGAGATTTGACGAGGCGAGCACGACGGAAGAACTCGGGTGCGGCACGCGGGATTTGCGCGTGCGGGGTAGGCCCGGACGTTCAAGGTGCTCCGAGCGGACAGGGCGTTCTCCCCCGGACATCATGTCGGTCCGGTCGACGAGAACGGCAACGGGCGCAGGAGTTGGATGCGTATGGCCACCCCGGTAAAGAAGACGCCGCAGCGTCACGGGTTCAAGACGAACGAGCACATCGTGTATCCGGCCCACGGCGTGGGCCAGATCGTCGCGATCGAAGAGCGTGAAGTGGCGGGCCACAAGCTCGAACTCGTCGTCATCACGTTCGAGAAGGACAAGATGACGCTGCGCGTTCCGACCGCGAAGATCGCGTCCGTCGGCATGCGCAAGCTGTCCGACACCGAGACGGTCGAGAAGGCACTCGCCACCGTGCGCGGTCGCGCGCGCATCAAGCGCACGATGTGGAGCCGCCGCGCCCAGGAATACGAGGCGAAGATCAATTCGGGCGATCTCATCGCGATCGCCGAGGTTGTGCGCGATCTCTACCGCGCCGACAGCCAGCCCGAGCAGTCCTATTCCGAGCGTCAGCTCTACGAGGCCGCGCTCGATCGCATGGCCCGCGAGATTGCCGTCGTTCACGAAGTCTCCGAGACCGAGGCCGTGCGCGAGATCGAAGCGCAGCTCGCCAAGAGCCCGCGCCGTACCACCGCCGTGAAGACCGCCGAAGCCGACGAAGAGGCCGAGGACGAGGTCGCCGAGGAGGCTGAGGAGCAGGACGAGGCCGCCTGATCGGCCATATCTCCCTCGCAGAGTTTGGAAGGGCGTCCCTCGGGGCGCCCTTCTTGTTTGCAACACCGCGCGCTTCCCGGCGGGTGGTCCCACGGCCATGGCAGGGGGATCATATCGGCGCCGTCCGCGTTGCCGCTCAAGCGTATATCTCGAGAGCGTGTCTCGGAGGCGCGGCAGACCGGGGCAAGCGACCCGCCCCATGATGATACGAATAGGCTCGATGCCGACCGATCCGGCGGCGTTGGTCGAACGTAGAAGACCGGACAGCAGGTCGATGGCTCGCGGCGTCGCGTGGGACGCCGGCGGCCTGCCGGTAGGGACGAGGATCCCATGGGCAGCATATCGAAAGTCGGAGCAAGGCCCGGTCGAGGCGGAAGCGCGGCGATCGTCGGCGAAGAGGGGCGGAGCATGGTGCGCGCCGCCATGCGGGCGCCCTATCTCGAACGCGGCGAAGAGCAGGCCCTCGCGGTGCGCTGGCGCGAGAAGCGCGACCAGCACGCGCTGCACCAGCTCGCCCAGGCCCACATGCGCCTCGTCATCGCCGTGGCGGCCCGCTTCCGCTATTTCGGCCTGCCGATGAGCGACCTCATCCAGGAAGGGCATGTCGGTCTTCTCGAGGCCGCACAGCGCTTCGAGCCGGAGCGCGACATCCGCTTCGCGACCTACGCGACGTGGTGGATCCGTGCCGCCATCCAGGATTATGTCCTGCGCAACTGGTCGATTGTGCGCGGCGGCACCTCCTCGACCCAGAAGGCGCTGTTCTTCAACCTGCGCCGGCTGCGCGCGAAGCTCGCCGTCGATGGAACGCGCTCGGAGACGGAGATCCAGCAGGAGATCGCCCTCGCGATCGGCGTGTCGACCTCCGACGTCGCCACCATGCAGACGCGGCTGTCGGGCTCCGACCTCTCGCTCAATGCCCCACTCACCGAAGGCGATGACGGCAGCGAGCGTCAGGACTTCCTCGTCGACGACCATCCGCTACCCGACGAGACGGTCGGCGAGGCGATCGACGACGCCCGCCGCAAGGTGTGGCTTCAGGATGCGCTGCGGTCGCTGAGCCCGCGCGAACTCGTCATCGTGCGCGAGCGCCGGCTGAAGGACGAAGGCGAGACCCTGGAAGCGCTCGGCACCACGCTCGGCATCTCCAAGGAGCGCGTGCGCCAGATCGAGGCGCGCGCCCTCGAGAAGCTCAAGGCGGTCCTCATCTCCGAGCACCCGGAGGCGGTTCGGCGGCTCTCCTGAGCCGCCGAACCGCCATTGGCCTCAGTGCGCCTCGTCCCAATTGAGGGCGGCGCGGGCATCGACCTTGAGCGGCACCGAGAGCTCGACGACCGGGAACGGTGCACTCTCCATCACCTCGACGATCACCGGGATCGTATCGGCGACCTGAGCCTCGGGCACCTGGAACACGAGTTCGTCGTGGACCTGGAGCAGCATCTGGGCGTCGAGCTTCGCCTTGGCGAGCGCGCCTTCCATGCGCACCATGGCGCGGCGGATGATGTCGGCGGCCGAGCCCTGGATCGGCGCGTTGATCGCGGCCCGCTCCATGAAGGCCCGCATCGACGGGTTCGACGAGCCGATCTCCGGATAATGGGCGCGGCGGCCGAAGATCGTCTCGACATAGCCGTGCTGGCGGGCGAACGCCTTGGTGCCGTCCATGTAGGCGCGGATGCCGGGGAAGCGCTCGAAATAGCGCCGGATATAGGCGCCCGCCTCGTCGCGGCCGATGCCGAGCTGGGCGGCGAGCCCGAACGCCGAAATCCCGTAGATGATGCCGAAATTGATGGCCTTGGCGCGCCGGCGCACCGCCGGGTCCATGCCTTCGACCGGCACCCCGAACATCTCCGACGCCGTCATCGCGTGGATGTCGATGCCGTCGGCGAACGCCTTCTTGAGCTGCGGGATGTCGGCGACGTGGGCGAGCACGCGCAGTTCGATCTGGCTGTAATCGGCCGAGACGAGCCGCGTTCCCGGCTCGGCGACGAACGCCGAGCGGATCTTGCGCCCCTCTTCGGTGCGCACCGGAATGTTCTGGATGTTGGGTTCCGAGGACGATAACCGCCCCGTCGTCGTCGAGGCGAGCGAGAACGAGGTGTGCACCCGCTTCGTCTCGGGATGGAGATAGCTGGGCAGCGCGTCCGTATAGGTCGATTTCAGCTTGGCGACCTGCCGCCATTCGAGAACCTTGGCCGGCAGGACGTGGCCCTGGGCGGCGAGGTCTTCGAGCACGTCCGCCCCGGTGCCCCAGGCGCCGGTCTTGGTTTTCTTGCCGCCCGGGATCGCCATGCGCTCGAACAGGATCTCGCCGAGTTGCTTCGGCGAGGCGACGTTGAAGGGTTCGCCGGCGAGGTCGGCGATCTCGGCCTCGACGCGGGCCATCGTCTGGGCGAACTCACCGGAGAGCCGTGACAGGATCTGCCGGTCGATGGCGATGCCGCGCCGCTCCATGCGGGCGAGCACCGGGATCATCGGCCGTTCCAGCCGCTCGTAGACGCTCGTCATGCCCTCGGCGGCGAGCCGCGGCTTCAGCACCAGCCAGAGCCGGAGCGTGATGTCGGCGTCCTCGGCCGCATAATGGGTGGCGCGGTCGACGGGGACCCGGTCGAACGTGATCTGCGCCTTGCCGCTGCCGGCGACGTCCTTGAAGGCGATCGGCTTGTGGCCGAGGTGACGCTCCGAGAGATCGTCCATGCCGTGGCTGCGGTCGCCCGCATCGAGGGCATAGGAGATCAGCATGGTGTCGTCGTAGGGCGCGATCTCGATGCCGTAGCGGGAGAGCAGCAGCCAATCAAATTTGAGGTTCTGCCCGACCTTGAGGACCGACGGGTCCTCGAGCAGGGGCTTCAGCCGGTCGAGCGCCTCGCGGACCGGAACCTGGTCGGGGACGAGGCCGCCGCCGAACAGGCCGTCGTCGCCCGCCTTGTGCAAGAGCGGCAGATAGGCGGCGCGGCCCGGCGCGGTCGCCAGACTCACCCCGACGAGATCGGCCTGCATCGGATCGAGCGAGTTGGTCTCGGTATCGACCGCGACCACCCCCGCCTCGAACGCCGCCGCGATCCAGCGTTCGAGCTGCTCGGTCGAGGTGATGGTCTCGTAGGCGGCGTGGTCCACCGCCGCCCCGCCGAGCGCCTGACGGCGGGCGATGGCGAGCGAGCCCGGCCCTTCGCCCGGCGCCTCGCGTGGCGGCTCCGCCTCGCCGACGGCAACGGGCGCGGCCTCCGCGCCGCCCTCGGGCGCCACGTCGTCGCCGAGGCCGGCGTCCGCCGTGCCGGGACCGAAATTGCCGACGGCGTAGAACGGATCAGGCTCGATCGCGGAGACGTCGACGCCGCCGAGCTCGGCGATGCGGCGGGTCAGGGTGGTGAATTCCATCGCCTTCAGGAAGGCGACGAGGGGCTTCGGCTCCGGTTCCACGAGGGTCAGATCGGCGAGCGGCACCTCGACCTTGACGTCGTCGACGAGCGCCACGAGGCGGCGGGAGATCCGCGCCTGCTCGGCATTGGCGAGGAGGCTCTCGCGCCGCTTCGGCTGCTTGATCTCGGCCGCGCGGGCGAGCAGCGTGTCGAGATCGCCATATTCGCCGATGAGCTGCGCCGCGGTCTTGATGCCGATGCCGGGCACGCCGGGCACGTTGTCGGTGGCATCGCCTGCGAGCGACTGCACGTCGACGACCTTCTCCGGGGGGACGCCGAAATAGTCGACGACTTCGTCGTAGCCGATCCGCCGCTCGGGGCGGAACGAGCCGCGCTTGGCCTCGCCGGACGCCGGATCGTACATCGCGACGCCGGGCCGGATGAGCTGCATCAGGTCCTTGTCGGCGGAGATGATGAGGACGTCAGCGCCGGCGGCGTTCGCCTCGCGGGCATAGGTCGCGATGAGGTCGTCGGCCTCGTAGGTGTCCTGCTCGATCGGGATCAGGCCGAAGGCGCGCACCGCCGCCCGCATCAGCGGAAATTGCGGCACGAGGTCCGCCGGCGGATCGGGCCGGTGCGCCTTGTAGGGCGGATAGATCGCCTTGCGGAACGAGTTTTCCGACTTGTCGAAGATGATGGCGAGATGGGTCGGCCGGATGCCGACGGCGCCGTCCCGCACGAACTGCAGGAGCTTGGTGCAGAACAGCCGCACCGCCCCCGTCGGCAGCCCGTCGGAGCGGTAATTGTATTTCCGGTCCTGGTTCATGGACTGGAAATAGGCCCGGAACACGAAGGACGAGCCGTCGACCAGGAAGACGTGGTCGCCGGGCCGGACCGGAGGGGCGGAAGCGAGGGAGGGGGCGCTGTCGTTCGGCATGGGGCGGACCATGCCATCGCCGCGCCCCGGAGGAAAGCCGCCGGCCGGGCCGGCGGCCTCACAAAATGCGGGACGGCGATCGGGCTCCCACGGACGGCCGGCGACCGCCCGTCCGCGGGAGGGCGAGACGCGTCTTACTTCTTCTTCTTGAGCGGGTGCGTCATGTCCTCGGGACGGACCCACTCGTCGAACTGCTCGTTGGTCAGGAAGCCGAGCTTCAGGGCCGCTTCGCGCAGGCTCAGGTCCTCGCGGTGGGCGGTGAGCGCGATCTTCGCCGACTTCTCGTAGCCGATGTGCGGGTTGAGCGCGGTGACGAGCATCAGCGAATTCTCGAGATGCTCGCGGATGCGCTTCTCGTTCGGCGTGATGCCGCTCGCGCAATGCTCCTCGAAGCTCAGGCAGCCGTCGGCGATCAGGTCGGCGGATTCGAGCACGTTGTGCAGCATCACCGGCTTGTAGACGTTGAGCTGGAAGTTGCCCTGGCTGCCGGCGAAGGCGACCGCGTGGTCGTTGCCGAACACCTGGACAGCGACCATCGTCAGCGCCTCGCACTGGGTCGGGTTGATCTTGCCCGGCATGATCGAGGAGCCCGGCTCGTTCTCCGGGATCAGGATCTCGGCGAAGCCGGCGCGCGGGCCGCAGGCATACCAGCGCACGTCGTTGGCGATCTTCATCAGGGCGCCGGCGAGGGTGCGCAGGGAGGCGCTGACGTTGACCATCTCGTCGTGGGCCGAGAGGGCGGCGAACTTGTTCTCGGCCGAGAGGAACGGCTGGCCGGTGATCGCCGCGACGTGCTTGGCGACGGTGGCGCCGAACTCCGGATCGGCATTGAGGCCGGTGCCGACCGCGGTGCCACCGATGGCGAGGTTGCGGATACCGCCGAGCGCGGTCTCGATGCCGGCGATGGCGTGATCGAGCTGGGCGACCCAGCCGCCGACGAGCTGACCGAAGGTGAGCGGCGTCGCATCCTGAAGATGGGTGCGGCCGACCATCACGATCGATTCATAGGCCTTGCCGCGGGCGGCGAGGGTGTCGGCAAGCTTGCGCACCGCCGGAATGGTGCGGTGAACGATCTCCTCCGCCGCCGCGATGTGCATGGCGGTCGGGAAGGTGTCGTTCGACGACTGCGAATGGTTGACGTCGTCGTTCGGATGGATCGGCTTCTTGGAGCCGATCACGCCGCCGGCGATCTGGATCGCGCGGTTGGCGATCACCTCGTTGGCGTTCATGTTGGTCTGGGTGCCGGAGCCGGTCTGGAACACCACCAGCGGGAACTCGGAATCGAGCCGACCCTCGATGACGTCGTCGGCCGCCTTGGCGATCAGCTCGACCTTCTCCTTCGAAAGCTGGCCGAGCTCGCCGTTCGCGAGCGCCGCCGCCTTCTTCAGGATGCCGAGCGAGCGGATGACCGGGCGGGTGAAGACGAAGCGGTCGGTGCCGATGCGGAAATTCTCGCGGGACCGTTCCGTCTGCGCGCCCCAGAGGTGTTCGGCGGGCACTTCCACATCGCCGAGCGCGTCCTCTTCAATGCGGACCTTGGCGGCTTTGTCTTCCATCGGTCGTCTCCTGGCGTGGACCTGGTCGGGTTCGTGAACCCGCTGGCATCGCCGGCGATCGGGTCGCCGGGATGTGATCGGGCGCGACCATAGCGGGCTTCCGCGACGGGATCAAAAGCCCACTTCGCGCGTTATCGCCGGACCTCGGGGCGACGAAGAAAAACCCACAGGGAGGCCCCCATGGACGCGCCGCTTCAGATCGCTTTCCGCCACACCGCCCCGTCCGAGGCGCTCGAAACGCTGATCCGGGCGCGGGCCGAAAAGCTCGGACGCTACCATCCGCACATCATCGCCGGCCGCGTCGTGGTCGAGATTCCGCACCGCTCCGCCGCGAGCGCCCGCCCACCGGTCGCGCTCGCCGTCGAAATCGACGTGCCCGGCCGCACGCTGGTCGCTCGCGACGAGGGCATCGTGCATCAGGCGAAGGCCGACCAGACCGCGCTCGTCAATCGCGTGTTCGCCGCGATCGAGCGCCGGCTCGCCTCCGATGCCGCCCTGAAACGCGGGGCAATCAAGACGAGCGAGGCCGCAGGGGAAACCGGCCGCATCTCCCGTCTGTTCCCGGCGCAGAGCTACGGCTTCATCGAGATCAAAGAGGGGCCGGACCTCTACTTCACCCGCAATGCGGTGCAGTCGGGGAGTTTCGACACCCTCGCCGAGGGGAGCCTCGTCGAGATCACCCGCGCCACGACCGAAGGCCCGATGGGCCCCCAGGCGAGTTCCGTCCGGCCCTTCGGCGCCGTGGCGGCCTGAGGCCGGGGAACTCTGAGCCCCCTGAGCGATGGGGCCGAGGGGACCCAATGCCTCTCCGTCCCTCCCTTCCCCCCGCATGGCGGAGGGAAGGAAGGGCGGCGCTGTTCGATGCAGATCCGTCGGTGCGGCGCGTCTGTCCTTCAATCCGAACGAGTGCTATCTCGCTTGCGACCCTGAGGCGGCGACTCACCCCTTGAGTCGCCCGGACGTTCGCGAGACAGACGGTTGGCCGAGTTCCGCTTCCTCCACGCAGCCGACATTCATCTCGACAGCCCGCTCCACGGTCTGGCGCGCTACGAAGGGCTGCCGGTCGAGGAAATCCGCGGGGCGACCCGCGCGGCGTTCGACAATCTGGTCGCCCGCGCGATCGAGGAGGCGGTCGATTTCGTCCTGATCGCCGGCGATCTGTTCGACGGCGATTGGCGCGACATGGGCACCGGCCTCTATTTCGCCCGCGCCATGGGACGCCTCGATCAGGCGGGCATTCCGGTCTTCATCATCGCGGGAAACCACGACGCCGCCTCGGTCGTCACCCGCAGTGTGCCCTGGCCCGCCAATGTGCGCCTGTTCGGCAGCCGCAAGCCGGAGACGCATCTCCTCCCCGCGCTCAGCGTTGCAATCCACGGCCAGAGTTTCCACACGCCCGCAACGACCGACAACCTCGCCCTCGCCTACCCGTCCGCCGAGCCCGGCCTCTTCAACATCGGCATGCTGCACACGGCGCTTGCCGGACGGCCGGGACACGAAGCCTATGCGCCGTGCAGCGTCGACGACCTGCGCACCAAGGCCTACGATTATTGGGCGCTCGGCCACGTCCACGATTTCGAGCACGTCTCGACCGAACCCCCGATCGTCTTTCCCGGCAATATCCAGGGCCGCACCATCCGCGAGACCGGCGCCAAGGGCGCGGTCCTCGTCACCGTCACCGACCGGGCGGTGCGCGCGATCGAGCGCATCGAGCTCGACGTCATCCGCTGGGTGCGCGCGGAGATCGATTGTTCCGGCGCCTCGGCCGACCTGACGGAGCGGATGCGTGTGACGCTTTCCGCCCTGCACGACCGCAACGAGGCCGGCCTGCCGCAGATCGTGCGTCTCTCTCTCGTCGGTGCGACGCCGGCCGCAGGCGCGCTGCACGACCGCGCCGCCGGCCTGCGCGACGACGCCCGCGCCATCGCGGCGGCGATCTCGCCGGATCTTCACATCGAGAAGGTGAAGGTTCTGGTAAGCGAGCCCGCCGCCGACCGGCCGGCGCTCGGCGACGATCTCTCCGCCCTGATCGAGGAGGCAGCCGCCGACCCCGGACTGATCCGGGTGCTTTCCGCTGACCTCGAGAAGTTCATGCTCGCCGCCGAGACCCATCTCGGTCCTGCGGAAGAGGACGATCTACGCCGCGCCGCGGGCGAGGGAAACTGGCCGACCGTGCTCGCCCGCGCGGCGATCGCCTTGCGGGCGCGCCTCACCGGCGACGCATCGCCCGAGCGGGACGCCTGAGCCATGCGCTTCGCCGAACTGAGCCTCGAACGCTACGGCCACTTCGACGGCTGCACGCTGCGCTTCCGCCCCGGCGCGCCGGAACTCCACATCATCTACGGCGGCAACGAGGCCGGGAAGACCACGTCGCTCGCCGCCGTCTCCGATCTCTTGTTCGGGTTCCCGGCGCGGTCGCCCTACAATTTCCTGTTCGATTACGCGCTGCTGCGCGTCGGCGCGGTGCTCGAGGACGGCGACCGCGTCCTCGCCTGCCGGCGCAAGAAGGGCACGAGCGGCACGCTCGTCGACAGCGCCGACGCGCCGATCGACGAGGGGCCGCTGCTCGCCATGCTGCGGGGACAGACCCGAGAGACGTTCGGGCTCTCCTTCAGTCTCAACCAGAACGGCCTACGCTCCGGCGGCCTTGCCATGGTCGAGGCCCGCAACGATCTCGGCCGGACCCTGTTCGCCGCCGGCTCCGGCCTCACGGGCATTTCCGACGCCTTGAAGCGGCTCGAGGCGGAGGCGGACGCCATCTGGGGGCCGCATGCCGCCGCCCGCCGCACCTTCACCCAGGCCCAGCGGGACTTCACCGAGCGGTCCAAGATCGCCCGCGAGGCCTCGTTGAAGCCGAAGACCTGGTCGGACGCACGGGCCGCCCGCGACCGCGCCGCCGCCGCGCTCGAGTCTGCCCGACAGGAGCGCGACCGCGTCCAGGCCGAGCTTGCCGCCCTCGAGCGGATCCGCCGGCTCGCCCCCCTGGTGCGGCGGCGTGCGCAAGAGATCGAATCCTTGCGCGCGCTCGGCGATATCGTCGATCTCGGCAAGGCCCGGGAGGATGCGGCCGCGGCCGTCTTCCGCGACGCCGATGAGGCCGAGCGCGCCAAGGCCGCAGCCGAGACGTTGTTGCACGACGTGGCGGAGCGCAAGGCCGCCATCGCCATCGACCCAGCGGTGCTGGCCGAAGCCGATGCGGTCGATGCGCTCGTCGCCGAAGCCGGCGCCGTCGCGAAGGCGGCCCGCGATCTCATCACCCGCGAAGCCGAACTCGCTGCGACCGAGCGGACGATCGCGGCGCTGCGCGCCGAAGCCGGCGCAAATGCCGACGCGCTCCCGACGCGGGCGATCGCCGCCCGGCTGCGCGACCTCGCCCGCCTGCACGCCGAGACGCGCGCGCAGCGCGCGGCGGCGGCGCGGAGCCGGGCCACCCTGCACGAGCGGCGCGAGCGGGCGCTCGCGACGCTCGCCGACACGCGGGCGGCGGCGCTTGCCCCCGCGCTCGTCGAGGCGGTCGATGCGGCCCGGGCGCTCGGGACGGACGTCGACGCGCGCTGCGACGAGGCCCGCCGCCTTGCGGCCCTCGCCGCAGAGACGGCGCGGGTGGCGCTCGACCGGCTCGCGCCCTGGGGCGGCACGATCGAGGCGTTGCGGCGGTTGCCGCGGATCGGGACGGACGAGATCGAGACCGCCCGCGACGATCTTGCCGCGATCACAGCCGACATCCGCCGGGCCGAGGACGAGGCTCGCCGGGCGCAGGAGGACGGCGCCGCGGTCGCGCTCGAGATCGCCGGCACCGTGGCGGTCGCCGCCTTGTCGCCCGATGATATTGCGACGGCCCAATCCGAGAGAGCGGCGTTGTGGTCGCCGATCAAGGATCACGTGCTCGGCGAACGGGCGCTCGCCGCCCCCGTCGAGACGGTCGCCGCGTTCGAGGCCGCCATGCGGCTCGTCGATGCCCGGATGGAGCAGCGCTTCACCCACGCCGAGGCCTGGAGCCGCATCGCCCAACTGAAACGCACCAAGGCGTCGAACGATTTGCGGGCCGCCCAGGCCGACGCCCGCGTCGCGGAGAGCATGGCGCGGCGAGACGCGGCGCTGGACCATTGGCGCGCCCGCCTCGCCGCCGCGGGCCTGCTTGTCCTCGATCCGCTTCCTTTCGCGACCTGGCAACGCGACCGCGACGGCGCCGAGGAGGCGCACCGCGAGCGTGACGGGCTCGATGCCAGCGCCGAACGGCTCGCCGGCGATCGGGAGCGCGCGCGGCGCGCGGTCCTCACCGCCCTCAGAGGGGCGGCTGGGGCCGGTGGCGGTGCTGATTTAGGGCCGGCCGGGCCGGATTCTCAGGACCAGACCGACCTCGCACCCGTCCTCGCACCCGTCCTCGCCCGCGCCGAGCGGTATCGGCGGGAGGGCGAGGCTGCGGCCGAACGGCGGCGGCTCGCCCATGCCGAGGTCGAGCGCGTGGAGCAGGACATCGCCGCGCTCGAAAGCGAAGCGCGGGGGACCGAGGCGGTCGCGACGGAGCGCGCCGCAGCCTGGACGGCGGCGCTCACCGAGGCGGGCCTCACGCTCGACATCGAGACGTGCGGCCCGGTGCTGGATCTGCTCGACGACCTGCGCAAGGAGACAGCGACCGCGGCTGACCAGAGACATCGGATCGACGGCATCAAGCGCGACGCCCGACAGCATGTGGCCCACCTCGATGGGATCGCCGATCGGCTCGGCGTGCCGCCGGGCGATCCGGCGGGGCGCCTCGGCGCCCTGAAAAGCCGACTGTCCGACGCCCGCGGCGCCGCCCGGCTCGTTGAGGCGCTCGCGGCGGAAGGCGCCCGCCGCGCCGGCGAACGCGACGAAGCCGCCGCGCGGCTCGCCGCCGCCGAGAGCGCACTGGGCCCGTTGTTCGTCGAGACCGGCGCGGCCGATCGCGTCGCGCTGACGGAGATTCTGGAGCGGTCCCGCGCCAAACGGATGCTGGTCGAGACGCTGAGCGAAACGGAGCGGGCCATCGTCGCCGGCGGCGACGGGTTCGGCCTCGACGTTCTCCTCGCGGCGGTGTCCGCCGCCGATCCCGATACCCTCGCGGGCCGCGTCGCTGCGCTTACGGCCGATCTCGCTGCGCTGAACGGCGAGGCGGACGCGGCAGCCTCCGCCCACGGCGAGGCCAAGCGCGCCTTCGCCGACCTGGAGGCCGGCACCACGTCCGCGGCGGACGCGGCCGCCGACGCCGCGCAGGCCCGCTCGGAGCTCGAGGTGCTCGCCGAGCACTACATCCTGAAACGCGCCGAAGCCCTGACCTTGAAATGGGCGATCGAGCAATATCGCGAGCGGCACCAGGATCCGCTTCTGTTGCGGGCGGGCGAACTTTTCGCAATCCTGACCCTCGGCCGCTACGCGAGTCTGCGCGTCGACAGCGACGGCCCCACGCCGCGGCTGCTCGGCCTGCGCGACGACGGGCGCACCCTCGTCGACGTGCAGCACATGAGCGAGGGGACGACCGATCAGCTCTTCCTGGCGCTGCGGCTGTCGGCGTTGGAGCAATCGGTGAAGGCGGGCGTGGCGCTTCCCTTCCTCGCCGACGATCTGTTCGTCAATTTCGACGACGCCCGCGCCGAGGCCGGCTTCAAGGTTCTGGCGGAGGTCGCGGAGTCGACCCAGGTGCTGTTCTTCACCCACCACCCGCATCTCGCCGAGATCGCGCGGACGGTGGTCGGCGCAGATCTCCATTCCGAGTGCGCGCTCAATGCGGAGCAGCGCTGAGGCCGCCCCGCGCGGGCCTCAGAGCGCGATCTCGAACGAGAACGCGAAGCCGTTCATGATCCCGTCGCCGAGGCGGATCGAAACCTCGTAGCGATCGTCCGCCTCCGCCGTGACGGTCGCCGAGGCTCCGGCGCCGGTGGGGAGCAGCATGTCGTGCAGCACGGCGCGCATCGCGTCCGCGGTCTTTTCCGGCGTGCTTGCCGCGGCGAAGACGTCGCGGTTCGCCTGCAACGCATCTTCGAGCACGGCGGAGACGAAGCGGAACGGCAGGCTGTTGAAGCCCCGGAAGACCTTTCGGGTTTCCTCGGTGACGGCCGCCGGACCGTGCACGGCGGCGGCACGCACGATGAAGACCTCGTCGTGGTCGGGTCGGCCGGCGAGGCAGATGATTCCCGCATCGGCGAGATCGCGGGCGAGATCGGGCGTGGCCAACGCGCGGACGGGAATGGCGACGGTACGGCCGCCGCGAAGGCGGCATTCGGCCACATCGAAGCCGCCAACCGCAGCGCCCGGACCCGCCACCTCCGTCGGCCAGCCGGTCCGCACGAGGCTGCGCAAAACTTGCGCGGCGACGACGACTCCCGCGGGACCCCAGAGCGCCGACGCGTCGTCGTTCCCCGCCCGCAGGAGGACGTCGTTCCAGGCAGCGAAGAGGAAGCCGCTCTCGTCGCGCTCCCGAAGCCCGCGCCAGGCGGCGAAGGTCGGCCCGTCCAACAGTGTGATGGGGGCGTCGAGCGCGGCCACCTCCGCCGGGTCGGTGCCGAAGAAATCCGCCGCGAGGGAGACGATCACCGGCGTCGCGAGGCGGTCAGCCGCGGCGGCGAGGCGGCCGAGGGCCTCGAGATCCCGTGCGGCGGCGCCGTACGGCGAGAGGACCAGGATCGCGGTCAATTCCGGCTGGTCGGCGAGCGCATCCGTGAAGGCGTGGCTGCGCAGAAGGTCGGGGACGGCATCGCGGGCGACGTCGCAGAGAAAGAGGTGGCTAGCGGGGCGCCGCTCGCGCGCCGTCATCAGGAGGCGGAGCGACCGCCAGGCGGCTTCGCGAGCCTGCCAGTCGGGATGATCGGCGATCGCACGCACCTGGGCGGCGATCCGGGCGGTGCCGCCGCGCGGCACCGCCGCCTTCGGCGCGCGAGCTTGGCCGGTGGAGGCGATGAAGGCCGAGACTGCCGCGCGGGCCGGATTGCTCGGCGCGGCGGCCGAAGGCGCGTCGGGCAGGTCGATGAGATCGAGGAGGCGGTCGAGGGCGCCATCGTCGGGCTGCGGCGCGGACGGTGCCGAGACCGGCAGCGCAGGATGCTGGGTCGCGCGGGGGACGGCCGCGGAGCCGTCGGCATCGGCGAGAAGGCCGGCGAACCGCTCGCGATCGGTTGCAGCGAGGGACTGACCGGCGCGGGCGGCGACAACCGCCGCCCCGGCCTCGGCAATCAGCGGGATGCGGGCGGCGAGCGTCGCGGGATCGAGGTCCCGCGGTGCTGCGACGGGCACCGTGACGACCAAGGCGGCGGGCGTTCCGCCGAGATGGTTCGCGACCTCGAGCGCCACCCGCGGCCGGATGGCGGCGATAACCGCGGCGAAATCCTCCGCCGAGATGTCGCGCGGACGGCCATCGGCTGCGGCGCCGCCGAAATCGCCGACGATCACGAGCTTGAACGGCAGGTCCGCCGGCATGCGGAGCGGGGCAGCATCGGCGCGGGTGCCAAAGGCCATGGAGAGATGGAGGCCGCCTTGCGGGGTTGGCTCGTCGGTCACGGATTGGTCTCCGGGGGCTGGAACGGGCTTGGCGGTGGGGCCGCCGTTCTGCCCTCTACGCCTCGGCTGCGTCGTGCGTGCGACAGATACCTGAGGCATTATGGCCGGGCATTTGCGCGCCCGATGGCGAGTTGTTTCAAGTATTCGCCGATGTGTAGTGAGCCATGATTTGGTATTTCCGGCGGTTTTTGTTCTTGTTTTGTTCTGTATGTTATTTTGGCTGGTGTAACGCAGGAAGCCCGAGGCATGTTTTGGGCATGCATCGGGCTTGTTGTGATGTTGTGTCTTTGGTTGCGGGGGCAGGATTTGAACCTGCGGCCTTCAGGTTATGAGCCTGACGAGCTACCGGGCTGCTCCACCCCGCGTGAGGTGGTGATCGTGAAGAGTGATTGTTTCGTGCTTAGCGGGCCTGGCGGCGACCTACTCTCCCGCGTCTTGAGACGAAGTACCATCGGCGCTGAGGGTTTTGACGGCCGAGTTCGGAATGGGATCGGGTTTAGTCCCCTCGCCATAGCCACCAGGCCGGCGAAGCACGAATTTTCGATAACGCTGTTTGTGTCTTTGGTCATGTCGCGCCGCGATTGGCGGCGATTGGGCATGGACTAATGAGAGCGATCAAGCCGATCGAGCTATTAGTACCGGTCCACTGAGCCTGTCACCAGGCGTACATGTCCGGCCTATCAACGTGGTCGTCTTCCACGGCTCTCGAGGGAGATCTCGTTTTGAGGTGGGTTTCCCGCTTAGATGCCTTCAGCGGTTATCCCGACCGTACATAGCTACCCTGCTGTGCCGCTGGCGCGACAACAGGTACACCAGAGGTACGTCCATCCCGGTCCTCTCGTACTAAGGACAGATCCTCTCAAATCTCCTACACCCACGGCAGATAGGGACCAAACTGTCTCACGACGTTCTGAACCCAACTCACGTACCACTTTAATCGGCGAACAGCCGAACCCTTGGGACCTGCTCCAGCCCCAGGATGTGATGAGTCGACATCGAGGTGCCAAACGATGCCGTCGATATGGACTCTTGGGCATCATCAGCCTGTTATCCCCGGAGTACCTTTTATCCGTTGAGCGATGGCCCGTCCACGTGGGACCACCGGATCACTATGGCCGACTTTCGTCTCTGCTCGACTTGTCAGTCTCGCAGTCAGGCAGGCTTATGCCATTGCACTCAACGAGCGATTTCCGACCGCTCTGAGCCCACCTTCGCGCGCCTCCGTTACGCTTTGGGAGGCGACCGCCCCAGTCAAACTACCCACCATGCACTGTCCTGGGCGCGGATGACGCGCCGCAGTTAGACATCCATATCTTCAAGGGTGGTATTTCAAGGGTGGCTCCACCAAGGCTGGCGCCCCGGCTTCAAAGCCTACCACCTATCCTACACATGACGACACGAATGCCAGTGCAAAGCTATAGTAAAGGTTCACGGGGTCTTTCCGTCTAACCGCAGGAACCCCGCATCTTCACGGGGAATTCAATTTCACTGAGTCGATGCTGGAGACAGCGGGGAAGTCGTTACGCCATTCGTGCAGGTCGGAACTTACCCGACAAGGAATTTCGCTACCTTAGGACCGTTATAGTTACGGCCGCCGTTTACCGGGGCTTCGATTCAGAGCTTGCACCCCTCCTCTTAACCTTCCGGCACCGGGCAGGCGTCAGACCCTATACGTCGTCTTTCGACTTCGCAGAGCCCTGTGTTTTTGCTAAACAGTCGCCACCCCCTGGTCTGTGCCCCTCCCCAATGGTTGCCCACCGAGGAGGCCTCCTTATCCCGAAGTTACGGAGGTAAATTGCCGAGTTCCTTCAGCATCGTTCTCTCAAGCGCCTTGGTATTCTCTACCAGTCCACCAGTGTCGGTTTCGGGTACGGTCTATAACGTGGAGGCTATTTCCTGGAACTCCGTCGCTGCCCAAGCAATCCAGTAAGCTTGAACAACTTAAGGCGTTCGTCACCATCCACAGGCTGAGGAATATTCACCTCATTCCCATCGCCTACGCCTTTCGGCCTCGGCTTAGGGGCCGGCTGACCCTGCGCAGATTAGCTTTACGCAGGAACCCTTGGACTTTCGGCGGGCGTGTCTCTCACACGCCTTTCCGTTACTCATGTCAGCATTCTCACTTCCGATACCTCCACGGGTCCTCACGGATCCCGCTTCACAGGCTTACGGAACGCTCCGCTACCGCGCATCTTGCGATGCACCCGCAGCTTCGGCGCGTGGCTTGAGCCCCGTTACATTTTCGGCGCAAGAACCCTTATTTAGACCAGTGAGCTGTTACGCTTTCTTTAAATGATGGCTGCTTCTAAGCCAACATCCTGGTTGTTTTGGGATTCTCACATCCTTTCCCACTTAGCCACGACTTAGGGGCCTTAGCTGGCGATCAGGGTTGTTTCCCTTTTCACGACGGACGTTAGCACCCGCCGTGTGTCTGCCAGATAGTACTTCTCGGTATTCGGAGTTTGGTTAGGTTTGGTAATCCTGTGGGGACCCCTAGCCCATCCAGTGCTCTACCCCCGAGAGTATAGGTCTGACGCTCTACCTAAATAGATTTCGCGGAGAACCAGCTATTACCGAGTTTGGTTGGCCTTTCACCCCTAGCCACAAGTCATCCGAGAATTTTGCAACATTCACCGGTTCGGCCCTCCAGCAAGTGTTACCTTGCCTTCAGCCTGCTCATGGCTAGATCACCCGGTTTCGGGTCTAATCCAACGAACTAAGTCGCCCTATTCGGACTCGCTTTCGCTGCGCCTACACCTACCGGCTTAAGCTTGCTCGTTAAATTAAGTCGCTGACCCATTATACAAAAGGTACGCCGTCACCATTTCAGGCTCCGA